>JBFWSD010000121.1:0-10335 GCA_050248575.1 Gemmataceae bacterium | reverse complement strand
GTTACCTTCGCCATCGCGGTCACGCTGGCGACCATGGCCCTGCTGGTCACGGGCAGCTATCGCATCGTCGAACGCGTCACGGTCAGTCTGGTGGTGCTGTTCACGTTCATGACGGTGGCGTGTGTGTTGATGCTGCCCTACACGGAGAACTCGTTCAGCTGGGGCAACCTGGCCGAGGGCTTCACGTTCCGCATTCCCGAGAGCGCCATCATGGCCGCCTTCGCGATGATCGGCATCACGGGGGTCGGCGCCACCGAACTGATCATGTATCCCTACTGGTGCATCGAAAAGGGCTACGCCCGCAATGTTGGCCCGAATGAAGAGACCGACTCGTGGCTGGGCCGCGCCCGGGGCTGGCTGCGCGTGATGTATCTCGATGCCTGGGTCAGCCTGGTCGTCTATACCCTGGCGACCATCGCCTTTTACTTCCTGGGTGCCGCCGTGCTTTTCGAATACACGGCCGGCGCCGGGCTGCCCGACACGCCCGAGAAGATGCTCGATGCCCTGGCCGCCATGTATGCTCCGGTGCTGGGCGATGCGGCCGCCAACTGGTTCATCGTCATCGGCGCGTTCGCCACGCTCTATTCCACGCTGTTCGCGGCGGTGGCAGCCCATAGCCGCACGCTCACCGACTTCCTGCGCATCAACAACTTCGTCACCCTCCGCGATCAGAAGGATCGGCTGTTCTGGATTCGCGTCTTTGCCCTGTTGCTGCCCGTCACCGGGCTGATCCTTTACTTGTTCATGAACAACCCGGTGTTGATGGTGGCGATCGGCGGCATCATGCAGGCCGTGACCTTGCCGATGATCGCGGCCGCGGCGGTCTACCTGCGCTATCGCCGCACCGACCGGCGTTTGCTGCCCGGCAATCTCTGGGATGTGTTGCTGTGGCTCTCGGCCCTCGTTCTCTTTGTCGTCGCGGGCTACGGGATCTGGAAGCAACTCACCAAGGCCGACATCGAAGTGGTGCAAGGGCGCTGGGAACTGGTTTCGAGCGAGGCGGACGGCGCCCCCATGCCCAGCGACGAACTGGCGGGCACCAAGCTCAACATCACGCTCAATCGTTTCCGCATCACGCGCACGTCGGGCGAGCCCACCGGGGGCACGTTCCGCCTGATCACCGGCACCGAGCCGCGCGGCATCGACGTGGAACGCAACCTCGGGCCAGATCAGGGCAGCCTGCTTGGTATTTACGAGCTGAGCGAGGACGGCAAGGTCTTCAAGGTCTGCCTGGCCCCGCCAGGCGCGCCGCGGCCCACCGATTTCACCGCCCCCAAGGGCAGCGGCCGCATCCTGCGCGTGTGGAAGAAATGACGTGCTGGCTTTGGCAGCCAAGACCCTATCACCGGACGCGCAGCGGGTGCATGCCGATGGGCCCGGAGGCCGCGACGGGCTGAAACCAATCGCGCAGATACTGGGTGGCCCGGTTGAAGAAGGCGACGGTCTGCACCAGCGGCCTGGGCCAGCGGCTGAACGGGCTGAGACCGAGCTTGAAGGCGGCCCGGACCGGGTTGGGCCAGCGTTGTCGCAACGCCCGCTGCAACTGGCTCCAGCTTCGGAGTGACGACAGGATGGGCGTGGCCACCGCGTCGTTACTATCCGGGCCAAAGCCCCAGAGCCCGAGCACTGTGTGTGCCAGCCAGCGCGGCTCGAAGGCGCGCCGCACCGGGCCCACCGCCTGCAAGTTGGCTTCGAGCAAGCGGCCCGCCAGCCCGAGCGCGGCCACGACCCAGTCGTTGAGATGCGGCCGGCCACTCAAGCAATAGTCCCAGTCGAAACGGGCGGGCACCTGATCGAGCAGCGCGGCCAGGTCGCACAGCCAGAGCGGCCGCCAGCCGCCATGCCGCATCAGGTGCAGGGCCAGGTGCCGCAACTGATCTTCCATTCCCAGCACGCGTATCGGCATCTCGCCCAGCGGCACCAGCTGAGTGCGGGCATAGAGCTCATCGAAAGAGCGATCGTCGAGATCGGCCACCCCCGCGTGTACGTCGACTTGGCCTACCGAGGAGCCCTCGCCCTTCAAGACAGCCAGCGTCGCATCGACGTGCCCGGGCGGCACGCAGACATC
Organism: Gemmataceae bacterium; assembly: GCA_050248575.1. Taxonomy (GTDB): domain Bacteria; phylum Planctomycetota; class Planctomycetia; order Gemmatales; family Gemmataceae; genus JBFWSD01. Next base: position 8,267 of record JBFWSD010000121.1, on the reverse strand, counting down.
GACGTCGCCATAGGGTCGCAGCCCGGTGGAGGGATAGATTCGGCTGATCGACCAGCCCTTGACGATGATCGGTTCGATGCCTTCTTCGCGCAGGCGTCGGACGATGCGCACCAGGCACTGCTCGTGGCCCACGGCTTGCAAGGTGTGGAGGCGAAAAGCCTGGTGCAGCTCGCGGGCGGCGTCGCAACGGTTCAGGAAGGAAGCTCGCACGCGCCACCAGGCCAGGGCCCCGGCCCCGGTCCCTTGCACCAGCGGTGCAAGTGCGGACAGGCGGTGAACATTGAGAGCGCGAAGCACGGGCGGAGTGGCCCGCCACGAGCCGGTCAGCAAGCTGGCGATGTCTCGGCCCAAGAGCTGGTGGTGGTGCATCGGGTGCGGTCTCCTGGTTGGCAGCAGTCCGCATCCCTTATCGACGCGATCGGTTACGGCTCTGCACGATTCCGGCCCGCCAGGCTCAGAGAGGTCGGCCGCCAGGTAGGCATTGCGCCGCCTGATGGCGCAATGCCTTTCCAAGAATCGGCTTACGTCTCCAAGAAACCGTGTCCAAATCCGCCCACTCGGGCTCTTTACCCTGTGAGCCGTCTTTACCTTCCCTTGACCTCGCGGCGACCCACCATGAAGAACGCCTTTTGCATATTTTCGATGCTGGTGCTGGCCTCAGGGGCACAGGCTGCTCCGCCGGCCGCGGCTCTCTTCGAAGATGGGGTCAAACCGATCCTGGCCAAGCATTGCCTGTCCTGTCACGGAGTCGACAAGACCCGGGGCGGGCTGGATCTGCGTACTCTCGAAGCGATTCGCGCCGGGGGAGACTCTGGCCCGATCCTCGTGGCGGGCAAGTCGAAGGAAAGTCTCGTCCTGCAGCTGCTCACGCCGCAGGGCAAGCCGCACATGCCGCCGCGCAAGCAACTGGCCGAAGAAGAAATCGCCACGCTGACGAAGTGGATCGACAGCCTGCCCGCCGAGGCCATTGCCCGCACCTTCTCCGACAAGGAAAAGAACCACTGGTCTTTCCGCCCGGTGGCCGCTGCCAAGGTGCCCGCACTGCAAGACGACTGGATCAAGAACCCGATCGACGCCTTCATCCTCGAACGGCTGCGGGCCAAGGGGCTGGAACCGAACCCGCCCGCCGAGCGCATCGACCTGGTGCGGCGCGTCTACTTCGATCTGATCGGGCTGCCCCCCACTCCCGAGGAGTTCGAACAGGCGCTGGGCGACAAGTCGGCCGACTGGTACGAGAAGATCGTCGACAGGCTGCTGGCCTCGCCGCAACATGGCGAGCGCTGGGGCCGGCACTGGCTCGACCTGGCCCGCTATGCCGACAGCGGCGGCTTCCACAACGACATCGACCGCCCGCATGCCTGGCGCTATCGCGATTACGTCATCAAGAGCCTGAACGAAGACAAGCCATTCGGGCAGTTCGTCCGCGAACAGCTCGCGGGCGACGAGCTCGATCCGGGCAACCCGGAAACGCTGGCCGCCACCGCTTTCCTGCGCAACGGGCCGTCCAACGAAGACAACATGGGCCGCGACCGCGAAAAGTATCGTCTCGACGAGCTCGACGACGTCATCTCCACCACCGGCACCGTGTTCCTCGGCATCACGCTGGGCTGCGCCCGCTGCCACGATCACAAGTTCGACCCGGTCACGCTGCAAGACTACTACCGCTTCCTGGCCATCTTCAACAGCACGGTGAAGAAGGAGCTGCCCCTCGACCCGAAGGTGAAGCCGGTGAAGGGGGCCAAGGTGCCCTCGCTCATGGTGGTCACCGAGGACAGCGCGAAGCCGCGCACCACGCGGCTGCTCTGGCGCGGCGACCTGAACAACCCCGGGCCGGAAGTCGGGCCCGGCGTGCCGGTCATCTTCAGCGCGACCTCGATCGATTTCCCCGCACCCGCGCCGGACGCCCGCACGACGGGCCGCCGCCTCGCGCTGGCCGACTGGATCGCTGCCCCCGACAACCCGCTGACCTGGCGGGTACTGGCGAATCGTCTCTGGCAACATCACTTTGGCCGCGGCATTGTCGCGTCTTCCAGCAACTTCGGGCTGGGGGGCGAGCGGCCCTCGCATCCCGAGCTGCTCGATTTCCTGGCCCGCGAGCTGGTGCGGCAAGAGGGGCGTCTCAAGCCGCTCCATCGCATGATCGTGCTGTCGGCGGCCTATCGGCAGTCATCCAGTATCCTGTCGCCCGCCCGCGACCAGCGCGAGCAGGCCGATCCCGATAACACGCTCCTCTATCGCTACCCGAAGCGTCGCCTGGAAGCCGAGCTGATCCGCGACCGCATTCTCTTCGTCAGCGGCAATCTGAACCCACAGATGGGCGGGCCGGGGATCAAGCCGCGCATCCATCCCGACCTGCTCGAGGGCAGCCAGCGCAACAAGTGGCCCCTCGTCAAGAAAGAAGGCCCCGAGCACTGGCGCCGCAGCGTGTACATCTACACCAAGAGGCAGTTGCAGCTGCCCTTGCTCGAGCTGTTCGATGCGCCGACCTCGACCCAGAGCTGCAGCCGCCGCGATGTGAGCACGGTGCCCACGCAGGCCCTGGCCCTCATGAACGACGACTTCACGCAGGATCAGGCGGGCTACCTTGCCCGGCGCATCCTCAAGCAGGCGGGCAACGACCCGACGAAGCAGGCCACCCTGATCCTGGAAGTGGCCCTGAGCGACAAGCCCACCGCGGCCCGCATCAAGGACGCGGTTGCCTTCCTCGAAGAACAACGCCGCCTGCATCAGTCGGCGGGCAAGAACGCCGACGAAGCAGGCGTGCTGGCCCTCACCGATCTCGGCCACGTGCTCTTCAACACCAACGAGTTCGTGTACCTGGATTAATGCAGACGCAATGCAGAAGTCAGCATGCAGAACTGCTCGCGGCTCCCCCACTTTGCACTCTGCATTCTGCATTCAACCATGCCGGGAATTTGAGCCACTGAGGAGAAGCAAATGAACCTGTTCACCCGCCGTCAGTGGCTGCAAGCATCCGGGGCCAGTTTCGGCATGCTCGCGTTGCGTGGCTTGCTGGAAGCGGAAGCGCTCGCCGCCGCGCCGCGCAATCCGCTGGCGCCGAAGCCGCCGCACTTCACGCCCAAGGTCAAGAGCGTGATCTTCCTGTTCATGTATGGCGGGCCCAGCCATGTCGACACCTTCGATCCGAAACCGGCCCTCGACAAGTGGGACGGCAAGACGATCCCGGTCTTCCGCGCCGAAGACGCCTCGATGGTCAACCGCACCAAGGGCAAGGCGCTGCGCAGCCCGTACCAGTTCAACAAGTGCGGCAAGTCGGGCATCGACATCACCGAGGTCTATCCCGAGCTGGGCAAGTGCGCCGACGACCTGTGCGTGATCCGTTCGATGCACTGCGAGAGCAACAATCACGGGCCGGCCCTGTTCCAGATGCAGAGCGGTTTCGTGCAGGCCGGGCGGCCCAGCATCGGCTCGTGGCTGACTTACGGGCTGGGCACCGAGAACCAGAACCTGCCCGGCTTCGTGGTGCTGCTCGATCATCAGGGCGCGCCGGTCAACGGGGCTCTCAACTGGTCGAGCGGCTTCATGCCGGCGGGCTACCAGGGCGTGCCCTTCCGTTCCTCGGGCGAGCCGATTGCCAGTCTCAATCCGCCCAGCGGCGTCTCGAAGGAACAGCAGCTCGCGCGGCTCAAGCTGCTGCGCAAGTGGAACGAGGAACACCTGGCGGCCAACCCGGGCGAGAGTGCCCTGGCGGCCCGGATTGCCTCTTACGAGCTGGCCTATCGCATGCAGACGCACGCCTCGGAAGCGGTGGCCATCGACAAGGAGCCGGAATGGGTGCGGCGGCAGTACGGACTCGATGACAAGGTCTCGGCCCACTTTGGCCGCAACTGCTTGCTGGCCCGTCGGCTGGTCGAGCGCGGCGTTCGCTTCATCCAGCTCTACAGCGGGGGCAATGAAGGCCCGCGCGCCTGGGACGCCCACGACGACATCAAGAAGAACCACGACCTGCACTGTGCCGAGACGGATCGGCCCATCGCCGGCCTCTTGAAAGACTTGAAGGCGCGCGGCCTGCTGGATTCAACCCTGGTGATCTGGGGGGGCGAGTTTGGCCGCACGCCGGTGGCCGAAGGAGGCAAGGGCCGCGATCATCATGCCCGCGGCTTCTCGGTCTGGCTGGCCGGCGGCGGCATCAAGGGAGGCGTCGTTCACGGCGCCACCGATGAGTTCGGCTACCACGCCATCGAGAACCCCGTGTCGGTGCCCGACCTGCACGCCACCTGCTTGCACCTTTTGGGACTCGATCACACCAAGCTCACCTACAACTTCCAGGGCCGCGACGTCCGCCTCACCGACGTCTCGGGCAACGTGCTCCATTCGCTGCTGGCGTGAAAGTTCAACGCGTAAAACGTTGCCGCAGAGACTGTCACGGAGCTTCCGCGGCGATCTTGCGGTAGGTGGCGATGGCCTGCTCGAAGGTCTTGCGGGCCGCGTCACGCTCGGCGGGAGCGATGTTCTTTTCCCGGTTGCGCCAGAGCTGTTCGATGGTGCCCGCGCACCACAGGGCACTCTTCCTGGAGGCCCGGATCGGCTGGCCCGCCACGATCACGTTGACCGGGTTGGTGTGCAGTTGCGGGAACTGCCGGAGGGCCACCCAGCTCGACCGCTCGATCGGCACGTCGAAGGTCAGCTCGTGGACCTTGTCGTCGGCCGGCACCTCGCGGGTGGCCACCACGTTGCCGTTGACGACCAGCTCGACGAGCCGCTTGCCGGCGGCGAAGGCGTCTTCCGGCGGCTTCGGGCCGTGCAGCACGCGCGTATCGCCCACCAGACGCATGCCCTCCCGGGGGATCACGCCGTGCTTGACGTCGCGCGGCGTCTGCGACGCGAAAGCCACCTGCGCGGTCACCTTGACCTTGCCGGGCTGTGCGAGCTTCACATCCTCGGTGCCCGGCGTCTTGTCATTGACGCGGAAATCGAGGGCGTGGGCGTAACCATCGGAGACGTAGGAGCGGCCCTCGGCGAGCCCCTTGCACCATTCGGAGTAGTCGAGGCGGTCGCGCTTGCCGAGCTGGACGTAGACGCGGCCCTGCCCGACGCGCGTGCCCGACATGCAGGGGAAATCGGTCTCGCCCGACACATTGAGCGGGTAGCCGCAGTTGAGGATGTGATACCAGGTGTTCCATTCCTGGATGCGCTCGGTGTCCATGGCGGAGATGAAGTCGCACAGGCCTTGCGAAACGGTGACGCAGATCTCCATGGCGCCGGCGCCGTTCATCTCGGGCACCACCAGGTTGGGCAGCCGATCGGCCGAGCGATCGCAGGCCGCCGTCAGCTCGCGCTCGTCGAGCAGGCCGTCCTTGCTGGCATCGCTATCGGCAAACGCTTCGGGCAAGAGCCCCTTGCCCGCCTCCTCCGAGTCCAGCTTGCCGTCCTTGTTGGCGTCGAGTTGTTGCAGCAGCCGCTTGCCGGCAGCGGGCGGGTTGATTTGCAGCCCGCTGGCGGAATGGGCGTAGCCGGTGTAGCCGCCCTGCTGTTTCGTCCATTTCAAGACCGGCGTGGTCCAGGTGGGCCAGCCCTTGGCCCCGTCGGCGCCCGGGTAGATCTGTTCTTTCAGGTTGAGCAGGCAGACGTGCCCGAGCGCCTGTGAGCCGAATCCCGAGACCTCGATGTCATACTTCACCAGCGTGAGCGGTTCCGACAGGGCGTCGACCTTGGGCGAGAAGAACTGCCGTTGATACTGGAAGCAGGGCCCCCAGGTGAGGATGCAGCCGACGTTGAGCCCTTCGCCCTTGACTTGCAGGAACATGTCGCGGGCCAGCACGCCTTCGGTCGGGCTCTGGTAATGGGCGCAGCCCGCCGCATGGATATGGTGATCGCCGGAATAGAAGCCGTGCTCCATCGGGTTGATCCAGCGTTCCAGCTTGAAGTCAAGCGCCGCGTCACCACTGGAGGCAATCTTGATCTTCTTGCTGATCAGCTTGTATTCCGGGCCGCGGCTATAGCTCACCTGGAACTCGCCGGGGGGCAGCAAGACGATCTGCCCGTGGTGGCGATAGATGTGCTGCTGAAAGAACAGGTCGGGGGCAAGCCGCTTGGGCTGAGGCGGATAGATGCGGCCCCGCCCATCGCGAAAGGTGAAGCGGCCAGTGGTGGGATTGCCGTCGAAGTCGAGGATCGTCAGCTTGACCGGGATGGCGGGCTGCACGTCGAAGAGGATCGGGACTTCGGCGCGGAAGCCGAGATCTTGCGTCCCCTGGCCGACGTCGAAGCCGAGCGTGGCCTCGCGCTTGCCGGCCTCGCTCGAGTAGATGAGGGCAATACAGTATTCCACTTTCAGCCCGCTCAGGTCGGCAGTCATGGGCTGTTCCTGAAACATCGCCACGTGCAGGAAGCGATCGCGGTCCCCCTTGGTGTTCTCGTTGATCTTGAGGTCGGGCTGATCCTGCCGCTTCATGCTGAGGTCGGCCACGCCGGCGTAGACCGGCCCGGCTTGCGGGCTGCTGATTCGCAATGGCGCCGTGATCGTGCCTTCATTGACCACCTTGATCAGGACGGGAGTGAAGCCGGCTTGCTGCAGCTTGGCCGGCGCCGGCCCGCGGCGAACCTTGACGCGCGATTCGGGATTGATGTCCACCATGAGGAGGACGTGCGGATCGAGGAGGGTTTGCAGCTTGGCGGCGTCGCGGTCGGCGGCCGCCTTCTTCAACGCTTCCTGCAAGGGAGCAGGAAACGGGCTGCCCAGGTAATCGTAGGCTTGCAAGAGCCGCTTGACGTTGGCCGCGAGGGGCTGCCCTTCGACATCGACGACCGGTAGTTCATCGGCGCCGAAGGTGGCCGGGGGGTGCAAGAGCAGAGCGGCAATGATGAGCAAGGTGCGGCGCGGCATGGCTGGGTCCTCCTCGAAGTCGTTCGATGCTTCGAGGATAAGACCGGGGCGGGCGGGATGCAATCAAGTCTTGAGCATGCCCTGTTTGCGGGCATAGTCGAAGAGGCCGCCCGCTTCGAGGATCGGGGCCACTTCGCCGAGGGGCCGGAGCGCCCAGTCTTCACCTGTGGTGTGATTGCGGAGCTTGTTGCCCGTGACGTCGATCTCGAGCTCGTCGCCCGTGCAGACCTTGTCGCACAGCCGTTCGGTGGCCTCGAAAGGGATGAGGTAACCGCCGTTGACGGAGTTGCGGAAGAAGATGCGGGCGTAGAACTCGGCAACGATGGCCTGGATGCCGGCTGCCTTCAAGGCGATTGGGGCGTGTTCGCGCGACGAGCCGCAACCGAAGTTCTTGCCGCCGACGATGATCTGGTAGTCGGAGAGGAATTCGTCCCTGGTGTGGAAGGGGACGTGCCCCTTGGGCAGCCCGGCATTGCCCGGCGGCACGCTCGACAGCGCGTACTTGCCGAACTCGCGGAACTCTTCCGGAATCGCCGGGTTCAGCGTGAGATACTGAGCCGGGATGATCTGGTCGGTGTCGATGTTGTCGCCGAGGACGTAAACTTTGCCGCGGATGTTCGTTTGCATGAAGTGAGTGTATGGACTGGGAAATCTGGGGAAAGAAGTCCGGCTCGCGAGCCGGGTGTTGTCACGGATCAGAAACGCTGGCCGATCAGGTAGCCCACACCCATGCCGATCAGGCCCGGGAAGATGATGGCGCCGACGACGCTGCCCACGTGCCCGGCAACTCCTTCGGTGGAAGTGAAACCGACCTGGAAAATGAAGGACAGGGCGCCGGCGGCCGCAAAAATAAGGGCAAACAGCAGGACGTAATACGTGGTTCGCTTCGGTTTACCCTCGGGATTTCCTTCGCTCATCGCTGGTTCTCGCTCGCGGAATGGTGCAAACTCCAACAACTCGAAGATAGCCCGCAGTCCGGCTCCGGGCAAGCGAATCCGCCGCGGGCCAAGAACTCTCTTCACTTCGCCTGCGTCCAAACAAAAACCGCCTGGCCGTTGCACGCCGCATCTCGACAGCGGACAATGGCCTGACGCTTCCCACGGTTTCTACCCGAAGGTGTCTCATGAGATGGTTTGCACTGACGACGCTGGCTCTGGCCCTGTTCCTGGTAGGGGGCCGCCCGGCGCCGGCCCAGAAGATCGATGCTGCCCAGGAGAAACTGCTGGCCCAGGTCAAGAAACTCGGGGGCCGCTTCTTCGTCGACCCCAAGACCAAGCGGCTCATTGTCGATCTCGAACGGGCCGACGTCGGCGATAAGGAACTGGCCACGCTCGCCGGGCTGACCGCCGTCGCCAACCTCAACCTCAACAGCACGCGCGTCACCGGCGCCGGCCTCGAACACCTCAAGAAGATGGCCAAC
>JBFWSD010000120.1:0-10338 GCA_050248575.1 Gemmataceae bacterium | reverse complement strand
CACTGGCCGATTTTCAGCGTAAGAAGGGGACATTGCTCGACTTCGACAATGTCAATGTCGCCGAGGGGCCGTTGCCCGCCTGTGCCCGCGAACGCGCCAGCGCGCACCTGCGCGAACGCGAAAATGCGCGGCAGTTGCGCACTCCCTTCGTGGCCCCGCTCGACCGCTTTCCCTTGCTGGAAAAGGCCCGCACGGCCGGGCTGCCTCAGTTGTTGAAGAGCCGCCCCACCGATTGGCCCGACGAGCTGGAAGTGCCCGAGGAAATGCTGCCGCCGCCTTCCCTACTTCCCGACCTACCCGACCTGGAGGCGGAACTGCCTCCGGCCCGCCCCTAGAATTCGCTGTCAGCCCGCTGACCTTCAGGTATATTTGTGTTAGGACGAGCATGACATCCTTGCGGCCATCTCGTCATCGGGAGCATCATGTCCGCGCACCTCTTTCGCGAAACACCACTGAACAGGCTTTCCTCTCCCGAGCAGCTCGATCAGCTCTTGCGCGTGACGAGCCCCAAGGGCTGGCTCACCCTGCTGGCCGTGGGTGTCAGCCTGGTGGCGCTCGTGGTCTGGTCGATCGTGGGCACCATCGACACCAACGTCGAAGGGCGAGGACTGCTGACCTTGCGCGGCGACCTCATGGAAGTGGTGGCCGACAACACCGGCCCGCTCGAACGCATACTCGTCAAGATCGGCGATGAGGTCCACCCGGGGCAGGTCGTTGCCCATATCCTGCAAAGCGATATCGTCGACGAGATTCAGAAGACCGAAAACCAGCTGACCGAATTACGCGCCCAGCAAAAGGTCCTGTCCGAGCTGGGCCAGCTTTCTCTCGACCTGGAGCTCAAATCCATTGGCGTGCAGCGTGCAACCCAGAAGGTGGATCTCGAGAACGCCCAGGCACGCCGCTACGAGCTCGATACCCTCGTGCGCAAGCAACGCCAGCTCCTGGCCCAGGCCATCATCACCGAGCAATCTCTCCTCACCACGCAGCAACAGCTCGACGCGATCATCAAGGAAATCGGCCAGTCCAAGTCTTCCCTCGAAGATTTGACGGCCAAGGAGGAGAAATCGAAGCAGTCGTTCAAGGCGGAAGTACTGGCCCGCCAGCTCAAGATCGACGACACGGATCGGCAGCTCGTCGCCCTGCGCGAGAAGCTCGACCGTGCGGGCAAGGTGGTCGCCCAGGTTTCGGGCCACGTCGTCGCCATCCGGGCTGCACGCAACTCGGTGGTCAACCCGGGCACTCCTATCCTGGCGCTGAGCCCGGAAGGGGATCCAACCCGCAATCTCGAAGTCGCCCTCTATGTCGACGCCGAGAACGCCAAGAGGATCAAGGAAGGCATGGCGGCGCAGGTTTCGCCTGCCACGGTGCGGCGCGAGAAGTTTGGCTACCTGCAAGGCAGCGTGACCTATATCTCCGAATTGCCCGTCAGCGCGGAGACGATGGAAGCGCGGCTGGAGAACAAGGACCTGGTTCAGGAGATACAGAAGGAACTCGGGGGCGGCGCGGCCTTCGAGGTGCGCGTCCGCTTGGTGCCCGATCCGGAGACGCCAAGCGGCTACGCCTGGTCCTCGCCCCTCGGCCCGCCGCAGACCATCAGTGAAGGTACCCTGTGCACGGCGCGGATCACCGTGTTGCAGGAAAGGCCCATTGGCCTGGTCATACCGCTCTTGAAGAAGGAAACAGGGCTCGATTGATGCCGGCCGCGCTCAGCAAACCGGGCCGGCGGCGGCGCACGCCGACGGTACTGCAGATGGAAGCGGTCGAGTGCGGTGCGGCCGCGCTCGGCAGTGTGCTGGCCTTTTTTGGTCGTCATGTCCCCCTCGAAGAGCTGCGCATCACCTGCGGTGTGTCGCGCGACGGCTCCAACGCGGCCAACGTGGTCGCGGCCGCCCGCCACTACGGGCTCGAGGCCGCCGGCTATCGCAAGGAAGTCGATGAACTGAAGCAGCTGACGCTGCCCGTCATTGTTTTCTGGAACTTCAACCATTTCCTGGTCGTGGAAGGCTTCGGCAAGAACGGTGTGTACGTGAACGACCCGGCCACCGGGCCGCGCACGGTCAGCGACGAGGAATTCGATGAGTCGTTCACCGGCGTGGTGCTGACGTTCGAGCCCGGGCCGACCTTCCAGCCGGGCGGGCAGCCCCCCGGTTTCTTTCGCGGACTGGCGCCGCGCCTGGCCGGCGCTCGCTTGGCCCTCACCTTCGTCGTGCTGGCCACACTCGGTCTCGTGATCCCTGGCCTGGTCGTGCCCGCGGCGGCGCGGATCTTCATCGACGACGTCCTGGTGGCGGGCCGGCACGACTGGATCCGACCCCTCTTGCTCACCCTGGCGCTCACCGCCCTCGTCCGCGGCGTGCTCACCTGGCTGCAACAATACTATCTCATGCGCCTCGATGTGCGGCTGGCGCTCACGATGGCCAGCCAGTTCGTCTGGCATGTGTTGCGACTGCCGGTCGAATTCTATCAGCAACGCTACGCCGGCGACATCAATGCGCGCATCGCCAGCAACGATCGGGTGGCCCAGCTGCTTTCCGGGCAGCTGGCCACCACGCTCGCCAACATGCTGGCCATCGTGTTCTACCTGGCGGTGATGATCTGGTACGACGTGCCGCTCACGCTGCTGGCGGTGGCCATCGCTGCCCTGAACGTGGCTGCCCTGCACTACGTGTCGCGCTGGCGGGCCGATCAAAACCGCAACCTCCTGCAAAACTTCGGCAAGATGATGGCCACCGGCATGGGCGGCCTGGAAATCATCGAAACCCTGAAAGCCACCGCCTCCGAAGGGGACTTCTTCTCCCGCTGGGCGGGCCACCAGGCCAAGGTCATCAACGGCCAGCAAGAACTCGGTGCGGCCACCACGTACCTCAACGCCGCGCCGGTCTTTCTCACCTCGCTGTCCACGGTCGCCATCCTTGGTTTTGGCGGCTTGCAAGTGATGTCGGGCAAGCTCACGCTGGGCGAACTGGTTGCCTTTCAGGCGCTGACGCTCGCCTTCACACGCCCCGTCAATCAGCTGGTCGGATTCGGCGGCTCGCTGCAAGAGATCGAAGGGGACCTCGCCCGACTCGACGATGTCTTGCACTATCGTCTGGATGACGCGATCCGGCCCGACGATGGGGAAGCTCTGGCGCAGCGGCGCCTGACGGGCCAGGTCGAGCTGCGCGACGTGACCTTCGGTTACAGCCCGCTCGGCGAACCCTTGCTCCGCAACCTGAGCTTGCACGTGAAGCCGGGCAGCCGTATTGCCCTGGTCGGTGCTTCTGGCAGCGGCAAGTCGACCATCGCGCGCCTGGTGGCCGGCCTCTTTCACCCCTGGAGCGGCGCGATCCTTTTCGACGGCAAACCGCGCGGCGCGATTCCGCGCGCCGCCTTCGTGCAATCGCTGGCCATGGTGGACCAGGACATCTTCCTCTACGAAGGCACGGTGCGCGACAACCTTACCTTGTGGGACGCCACCGTGCCCGAGGTACGCATGATCCAGGCCGCCAGGGACGCGTGCATCCATGATGACGTCGTGTCGCGCGGCGGGGGCTACGACAGCCTGGTCGAGGAGCGGGGCCGCAACTTCTCCGGCGGGCAAAGGCAACGTCTGGAGATTGCCCGCGCGCTCGTCAACGATCCCGCCATCGTGGTTCTCGACGAGGCCACCAGCGCCCTCGATGCCGAGACCGAACGCCTGATCGACGACAACCTGAGGCGGCGCGGCTGCACCTGCATCATCGTCGCCCATCGCCTCAGCACGATTCGCGATTGCGACGAGATCCTGGTCCTCGACAACGGACGCGTGGTCGAGCGGGGCCGACACGACGATCTCATCCAGCACGACGGCCCCTACGCCCGGCTCATCCAGGCAGACTGATCTTCCGCATGAACGATGCCCTGCAACAGCTTCTGGATACGCACGCCAGCCCGTTCGACGCGGGCAGCAATCGTCCCTTCCTGCTGGATGGCTCGTTCAGCCTCTGGCACGTGGTCGCGGGTACGGTCGACGTGTTTGCCGTTCGTCTCGATCAGGGTGAGCCGAGCGGCGCCCGCCAGCACCTGTGTCGCATCGAAGCGGGCCAGTTTCTTTTCGGCTTTCCTGAAAAACACGATTTCGGCCTGCTGGCCGTCTGCTTGCCCGGCACGACGCTGCGGCAAGTGCCCGCCGACAAGATAGAAGAGCTCAGCACTCGTTCGGGCGACGAGCTGGCTGCCGCTCTCGACGCGTGGCTGCTGCTCGCCGCGCCCCGGCATGCTTCTCCCGCGGCGTGCAAGGCCATCCCCCAGGCCGAGAGCTCTGTCATGCCGGCGGGCAGCGTCTGGCAAAACGAGGCCGGCGTGGTCTGGCTGCAAGCCTCTCCAGGATCGTTACGCTACTTCGGAAATCCTGACTGGACGAATGAAGCAACACCAGCTCCGCTGCCCGCGCGCACCTGGGTGGCGGCAAGCGCTGAAGTGCAGGCAACGATCACGCGCACCCCCGAGCGCTTGCGTGCTCCGACATTCTGGGAGGGGCTGCAGCGCTGGCAGGCTCTCGTACGCAAGATGCTGCACGACGAGCAGGGCCAGCTCGACGTGCAAACCCAGCAGGAACAGAGCCAGCGGGCCGCTCACGATGCGGCCCTCATGGCCTCCTCGGTGGCCCGGCTGTCCGCCATCCTCAATCCACTTCACTCGGTCGTCACCAACGGGCGGCCCGGCAATCCGATCCTCAGCGTCTGCCGCCTCGTGGGGCAGGCGCAGGGCATCGACATCGTCGACGCCCCTCTCGAACCAGGAAGCGACGCGCTCGAGACACTGGCCCGGGCTTCGCGCGTGCGCACGCGCCGCGTCCGCTTGCGCGGCAACTGGTGGAATGAAGATCATGGCCCGTTGCTCGGTTTCCTGGCCGATGGTGAGCGGCAACGGCCGGTGGCCCTGATTTCGCCGACGCCGGGCCATTATGAGCTGATCGATCCCGAAGCGGGCCGACGCACGTCGCTCGAGGCCCAGCAAGCGCGGCAACTCGCTCCCGACGCGTACTCGTTCTACCGGCACTTGCCCGATCAGACCTTGCGCCTGCGCGACCTTGCCACGTTTGCGGCGCCCGAACTCAAGCGCGACGCATGGACCGTGCTCTGGGTCGGGCTGCTCGGCGGACTCTTCGGCCTGGTCATTCCCTGGGCGACCGGCATCATCGTCGATGAACTGATTCCCGGGGCCGAGCACTGGAAGCTGCTGCAGCTCTGCCTGGGCATGACGATCGCGGCCCTCGCCCTGGCAGTCTTCCAGGTGACGCGCGAGATTGCCCTCCTGCGCATCGAGGGCCGCTTGACCGGCGCGCTCCAAGCTGCCGTCTGGGACCGCTTGTTGAACCTGCCCGCCTCTTTCTTCGCCGGGCGTTCCTCGGGCGACCTCGCCATGCGCGCCATGGGCATCGAGCTGATGCGGCGGCTGCTCACGGGCACCGTCGTCACCTCGTTGTTGACGGCCCTGTTTGGCTCGTTCCAGCTCGCGCTGCTCTACTACTACAGCAGCCGCCTGGCCTTGTGGGCCTGCGCGGCGATTGCCCTCGGGCTGCTGATCACCCTGCTGGCCGTGGCCTTTCAGGTTCGCTTTCAGCGCAGCGTGACCTCGCTGCAGGGCACCATCTCCAGCCTCATGCTCCAGTTCCTGGTCGGCATTTCCAAGCTGCGCATCGCCGCCGCCGAGAGCCGCGCCTTTGCGAACTGGGCCCGCCTGTTCGGGCAACAAACCTCCGCGTCGCTGCGCAGCCAGCTCGTGGGCAACGTGCTCGCGGTCTTCAGCGGCGTCTTTCCGGTCTTGGTGGCCATGCTCATCTACGATCGGGTCGTGTTCTCGGGCCGGGTCGAATTCTCCACCGGCAGCTTCCTGGCCTTCAATACCGCCCTGACCGCGTTTCTCGTCGCGCTGGCTTCTCTCAACGTGTCACTGGTCTCCCTGTCGCAGGTGGTGCCGCTCGCCGAGCGCATGCAGCCGATCTTGAGCGCGCAACCGGAAGTGGAAGCCGCGCGCGTCGCGCCGGGCCGCTTGACCGGGGACATCGAAATCGCTCACGTTTCGTTCCGCTATCGCCCCGAGGACGCGCCGGTCGTACAAGACGTCAGCATGCACTTTCAGCCCGGCGAGCTGATTGCCCTCGTGGGCCCGTCGGGGGGCGGCAAGTCGACGCTGCTCCGCTTGCTGATCGGTTTCGAGAGCCCGGAAGCCGGAGCCATCTACTACGACGGTAAAGACCTGAACGGGCTCGACCTGCGTGCCCTGCGCCGACAAATGGGCGTGGTGCTGCAGAACGGCCGCCTCATGCCGGGCGACCTGTTCACCAACATCATCGGCTCGTTCAACCTCACCCTCGACGATGCCTGGGCAGCGGCCCGTCTGGCCGGCCTCGACGAGGACATCAAGCAGATGCCCATGGGCATGCACACGGTGATCGGCGAAGGGCTGTCCACCCTGTCCGGCGGGCAAAGGCAACGACTGCTCATCGCCCGCGCCATCGTCCACCGCCCGCGCATCGTCTTCTTCGACGAGGCCACCAGTTCGCTCGATAATCGCACGCAGTCGATCGTCACCGAGAGTCTGGCCCGCCTGCACGCGACCCGCGTGGTCATTGCCCACCGGCTCAGCACGATCCAGCGAGCCGATCGCGTGTACGTCCTCGACAAGGGGCACGTGGTGCAGACGGGCAGCTACGAAGAATTGCTCGACCGGCCCGGCCTGTTCCAGAACCTGGCCCGCCGGCAGCTGGTGTGAACCGGGCCGCCTGTCACAGTCCGGCGTTAGGTTCAACGGCGCATCGTTTTTGCTTGACGGCCCTGGCGCCCTGTCGCATCGTGACATATTGGCTCGGCGTTAACCATGAGTACGGCAGATGGTCGATTCGTGTCCAGGCTCGGATGTCATTCGTAAGTGGCAAGCAGGGGAGTTGCCCCTCGAGGAGGCGCAGAATCTCTCGCGCCATCTGAGCGGCTGCGCGGTTTGCCGTGAGTTGTTGCGCGAGCAAGTCGATGCGCCGCATCGAGATCGCCCCACGGTGCAGCCGCCCGATCAGTTCACGCGCGGCGGCGGCGCGGGCCAGTCAGACCCCGGCTGGCATGACGACAGCAGCAGCCCCGAGAAGCCGGGCCAACCTGCCCCGGCGGCCGACCGCCTTGGGTTTCTCTTGCCGCGCCAAAGCGATGACGAGCTGGGCTGGCTGGGCTTCTTTCGTGTCTTCGAAGTGCTGGGCGAAGGCGGCATGGGGCTGGTCTTGCTCGGCGAGGACACGCGGCTGCAGCGGCGCGTGGCCCTCAAGGTCATGAAGCCCGAGATGGTCAGCAACGAGGTGGCCCAGAAACGCTTCCTCGAAGAAGTGCGCGCCGTGGCTTCCATCAAGAACGACCACATTGTCACCATCTATCACGTTGGCAAGGAAGGCGACGTGCCTTTCTTCGCCATGGAACTGCTCGCGGGGGAGTCGCTCGATCGCCGCCTGCGCCGCGAGGGCACCCTGGCCCTGGCGGATGCCTTGCGCATTGCCCGCGAAACGGCGGAGGGGCTGGCGGCCGCACATCAGGCCGGCATCATCCATCGCGACATCAAGCCTTCGAACTTGTGGCTGGAAGGGCCCGCCGGCCGCGTCAAGGTGCTCGATTTCGGCCTGGCCCGCCCGGATCAGCGCGCCGAAAAGCTCACCGCCTCCGGCCACATCATGGGCACTCCCGATTACATGTCCCCCGAGCAGGCCGCGGGCAAGTCGGTGGATGCCCGCTCCGACCTGTTCAGCCTGGGCGCCGTGCTCTACGAGATGTGCGTCGGGCAAACGCCCTTCGATCGTCCCTCGGTGACCGCCGTGTTGACGGCACTCGCGCTCGAGAACCCGCCCCCCATCAGCGACTTTGAACCCTCGTTCCCGGAGCCACTGGTCAAGCTGGTGCAACGATTGCTGTCCAAGCAAGCCGGGCACAGGCCGGGCTCCGCTGCAGAAGTCTGCACGGAACTGCGGGCCATCGAAGCGGCGCTGGGTGATGCCGCCGTGGCCCGGGCCATTCGCCCCGAGCGGCCCAGGACGATGAAACCGGTTGCCGAGGCGCGGCCCGCAAGCGATCAGACCTTGAACACCTCGGCTCCCAACGAAGCAAGCAAGACGCTCACCGACCGGCCCCGCGAGCCTGCCCGGCGCAAGTCGCGGCGGCGGCGCAAGTCTGCCGGCAAGCACAACACGCGCCGGCGTCTCTATGTGATCGCCGGCATCGTGCTGTTTCTGGCCCTGGCCGCTCCTCTTGCGTTCTTTTGGTTCACCGGGCCGGGCGAGGTCCGCGTGGTCACGGATAATCCCGACGTCAACATTGCCCTCGAGGATCATGGCTGGCGGATCGTTCTCGAGCCCGCCGTGGAGCAGCGGTACATGGTGCCGCCCGGGCTGTACTGGATGAAGCTGGAAGGGCCGGAAGCGGAAGATTACTACATCGCCGAGCCGCCCGCACCCTTGCCCGTGCGGCCGCATTCCTCCATCACCATCGTGGTTCGCAAGAAGGGGATAGACTGGGAGAGGCCGCCGCCACCGCCCCCCGGAGGTTCCTTCAAGAAGAAGGGGCCACTGTTCCCGTGACACAGTGGCTCAATCCACCAGCACCGTCAGTGATCCGGTCAGCATGACGCTGGCCACCGGCGCGCCGGATTCCTCGTTCTCCCCTTCCACGGCGCTGCCGATCCGGTTGGCCGGAATGCCGCCGAAGAGCACGCTCGGGCTGCCCTCGATCACTTCGCCCACCATGGCGGTGCCCGAAACAATGTCTCCCAGCACGGACGCCGTCAGGGTATCGATCAGCACCGTGGTGCAACACGGCCCGGTCACCACGTCGCCCAGCACATCGGTATCGGCAATGCGGCAAGCTCCGGTCGGCATGATCTGCTCCTGTGCTCAAGCCCGGTGGCGGTTCTTTTTCTTCTTTTTCTTTTTGCGAACGTCCCAGGAGTGCTCGCCTTCGGCGATGCCAAGGCCGATCACCAGTACCTTGCGCAGGACCGTCTCGTTGGGCTGCGCGCCGTCTGCGCTGGCGAGCGTCTTGAGGGCAGCGCTCACGGCGAGGGCGGCAGCGAGCGCGTCCCCCTTGCCCGCGTGCGCTGCGGCCCGGGCAATCATCCCGACGGGCGTGTGGCCGCCGAGCTCCTTGGCCGCATTCTTGGCTTGCGCCCGCGCTTCGCCGGTCTGCTCGATGACCCAGGCGCCGGCCGTGAACAGGGCTGCCCCTTCCTGGTCGTCCAGCTTCACGCCCTGCACATGACGCGCGGACAGGCAGCCCCACCACACGGCGTCCCGCGCGTGCAAGCCATGCGCCAGAAAGTCGATGGCGTCGACGTACAGGGCCCGGTCGAGCAACTCGTCGAGAAATACGCAGGGCGTTTTCTTGTGCCGGTGCGAGATCAGATGCTGGGCCAGCTCGGAGAGCTGGAAGCGGCTGCAAACCTCCTCGGCGCTCTCGGCGCTGACCCTGGCAAGCGTCGCTGCACTGCAGGGAGTAGCTTCATCGCTCATGGCCTTCTCCGTGTTACCAGTTGGTCCAATCGCCGGAGCGCTTGTCGCGGCGAGAGCGGATCGCCTCGCGGAACTCGCGGGCCAGCTTGTCGATCTGCTTGGCGGTGATGCCGTGATCGGTGCGGCGGAAGCGTCCCTGTGCGGTGGCCTCGGCCTGGGCCGCCTGTGCCTCCGTGCGGGCCGCTTTCTTGGCGCGCAGCTTGGCCAGCTTCTCTTCTTGCTGCGCCTTGAAGCTCTTGACCTTGTCGAGCACCTCGTTCTTGCCATGCTGCATGAGGGCCTGCGCCTCTTTCATGGTCTGCTTGAGCGGCTCGAAGAAATCGGCGGCGACGATGGCCCGCGGGTTCTTGTACAGCTCTTTCTGCCGCGGCGCGATCGCACGCGCGATTTCCTCCAGGCGGCCGTTCAAGGCCTCGAGCAGCTTGATCGTTTCCGGGTTCATCCGACTCTCCTGGCTTCCTGGTTCAGGCCGTGAACGTGGTGATGCCGACGAAGCTGATCGTGCCGGCGTCCGTCAAGGTAATCGAGGCGGCGCCACACGTGAGCGTGATGGATGCATCGGTAAGGAGTATCATGACCGTGCCGACCGAGATGGCCAGGCCGGCAGCCGTCAGGGTCATCTCGGCAGTGCCGCACACCATCGACATCTCGGTGCTGTCGATCATGTCGATATAGGGGCCGGTGGCCTCCGAGCCGGCCATCAAGAGCGCCCCGGCCTCGGTGAGCATCAGGCCGCAGCCCTCCAGTTCGTCGCCCCAGCCCCACAGTTCCGTGGTCAGCTCTTCTTCGTACATGCACAGGCGCGGCAGGGCCGCCGCCAGCGTATCGTCGAGCACCCC
>JBFWSD010000119.1:0-10381 GCA_050248575.1 Gemmataceae bacterium | reverse complement strand
CCAGCTCATGGTCGTTCATCAGTCGAACGTGCGTGGACGCAGCGGGCCGATTTCCCATAATCTTGCGCCGGGCCGGGGAAAAGTACGTGTCAGGTTTGTCTGTCCGTGAATGTCATTTCTGAGTCCTTCGCGGCCAACGGTGTCTGCCGAGCTGTCATTTGAATTACGCTCAAACTCGAACATCCAACACTCAACATCGAACATCCAACATCGAACGGGCTGGCCGCTCAAACTCGAACATCCAACACTCAACATCGAACATCCAACATCGAACGGGCTGGCCCTGTTTTCCTGTTCCTGCTACCATCCCCCAATCCCCGAGCGTGCCACGGAGGGCCACATGCTCAGTCCGCTTGCTCCCCCGGTTCACGATCAACGCCGATTGGCGGCCCGCTTCCTCCAGGGCGACGGCATCGAAGTGGGTGCTTGCCATGTGCCCTTGTGGGTGGATACGCGCGTTGCTCGCGTTCGCTATGTCGATCGCTGGCACGTGGATGAGCTTCGCGCGCTCTTTCCCGAACTCGACGGCGACATCGTCCCTACCGACGTCCTGTGCGACATCACTCGCGAAGGGCTGGCTCCTTTCGCGGCTGCTAGCCTCGATTTCGTCATCCTGAGCAACGTGCTGGAGCACGTTCCCGATCCCTTGAGTGTGGCCCTTGACGCGGTGCGTGTGTTGCGGCCGGGCGGCTTTCTTTACGTTGGCCTGCCCGACAAGGACTTCACGTTCGATCGCGGCCGGGCGGTCACGCCGCTGGCACATCTCATCGAGGATCGGCGTCAGCGCGTCACCGAGGCCGACGACGAGCACCTGGCCGAATACGTGACGAAGGTGCTCGGGCTGCCCGTCCCGCAGGATGAACGAAGCCGACAGGAATTGTTCGACCGCGAGCGCCGCCGCAGCATTCACGTCCACGTCTGGAACTGGCGGGCCATGGTCGAGATGTTCGAGTATCTGGTGGGTGTGGAGGCGGCCCCGCTGGCCCTGCGCGAACTGTATCTGCCCAAGGGGATTGCCCACGAAGCCATCTTCATCCTGCAAAAAGACACCATTCCCACAGCAACACGGTTGCCCTGCTTCCAGGCCAGCGCTCGACTGCTCATCGAACGCGAGGAACAGCAGGAAGCGGCCTATCGCGCCAGCACCATGACCTTGTTGCACCGGTTGCTGCGGCGGGCCGCGCGCAGACTGCTCGGTCGTGGCTGACTCATTCCGGACAGACACATCTGACACGTAACTCTCCTCTCCCCGGCGCAAGATAGAGGGGAATGGCGCGAGCGCCTTCGAAGAGCGGTTTCTTCGACTCGTATGATTCGGCAAACTTGTCAGATAAGTTGTTGACGCAGGCAAACTTGTCAGATAGGTTGTCAATGCTGACGCGCAACCCTCCACTCCTACCCCCGCGGAGGTCGATCATGACTCGCACGACCCTCGTTGTTGCCCTGCTGTTCGTCGTCGCCGCACGGGCCGACGACCCTCAGCCCGTCAAGCGCGGCGCCGCCAAGGTCGAAGAGACCAGGCCCAAGCAGTTTCCTCATCGCATCTGGGCCGCGGCCGACTTCGAGAGGCAACTGCCCGACTACGCCTGGTTCGGGCCCGCCGAGAAGAAGGACATCCCTGCCTATCCGGGCAATCAGACGGCCCTGGGTGTGAGTGCGCGGCCCTATCAGAAGTTCGCCGGGCTGATGACCGGCGTGAATCCTGTCCCCGGCCCGATGATGGGCACGACCAACTATCTCTACCTGCGCTACAAGCTGACCGGCGCCACGGAAGCCACCTTTCAGCATTACAGCCTGTCGTCGAACGACAACAATCACATCCGCCTCTCCGGCCTGAACGAAGGCGCGTGGGCCGAGGCCACCATGAACTTCAGCAAGTACGGCCAGCGCAATGACGGCAAGCCCGGCATCCCCTTCAAGAAAGGGGAACGCATGGACGACCTGAAGATCTTCGTGGGCAAGCCGGCGGATGCCGACAAGCTGCAACTGGTGGTCGACGACCTCATCTTCTTTGCCATGGAGCCCGACCTGCCCGCCGAGCCCGAGCCGTTTCCGAATCGGGTGATGTTCCTGGCGGCGTTCGATACGGGCAACGGCCCCAAGGTTCGCGAGAAGTACTGGCCCGGCACGTTCGAGGTCGTCAGCAAGGGGCTGCCCGCCAATTCCTACTGGAGCGTGGCCCGCGCCGTGCCGCGCAAGGAAGGCAAGGGCAAGTGGATCCGCCTCGAGGTCAAGCCCCACGTGCGCGTGGGCACCCACACCAAGCTGCGCTTCCGCTATCACCTCACCGGCGCTGCGAAGATGACCGTGCAGATCTTCGACGTCACCGACGGCGACAATCGCCACATTCACCTGAAAGACCTGCCCGAGGGCAAGTGGCAAACGACCTATCTCGACTTCACCAAAGATGCCAAACGCAACGACGGGGGCAAGACGCCCTTCGCCGCCGGGCACGAAGTCGACGACATCTTCTTCTTCGTGGAGCCGGAAGGGGACAAGCCGGTCGACCTGCTCATCGACGAGGTGGTGCTGTTCGATGCGGGCAAGTAAGCGCTCGTTGCTGAACCGGGAGAACAACATGAGAAGTACGCTGATCGTCTTGATGGCACTGGTAGGTGTGGGCCCGGCGGGCGCGGCAGAGTTGCCCCTCAAGGGCTGCCGCGTCGCCATCATCCTGGCCACCGGTTATCACGATCACGAGTTCTGGTTTCCCTACTATCGCTTTCAGGAAGCCGGTGCCGAGGTGATCGTGGCTGGCCCGGCGAAGGGCACGGTCTACGGGGAAGGGCGGAACGGCAAGGACGGGCTTCCCGCGAACATCACGCACACCATCGAGGAGATCAAGGACCAGCGTTTCGACCTGGTTTACTTGCCCGGCGGCATCTGGGCGCCGCTCAAGCTGCGGCACGACAAGGCGGTCTGCGAGCTGGTCCGCAAGTCGCTCGACAACGACGTGGTGGTGGCCGCGATTTGCCACGCCTCGTGGGTGCTGGTATCGGCCGACGTGGTGAAGGGGAAGAAGATTGCCTGCCCGCCCGACATGGCGGTCGACGTCAAGAACGCGGGGGGCAACTACGTGAAAGACAAGTGCGTGCAAGACGGCAACCTGATCACGGCGGTCTACTTCGCGTACCTGCCCGAGCAGTTCCGCGTGCTCATGCCGGTGCTGGAGCAGCGCATGAAGAAGAACGCCGAAGCACGAAAGCAGAACTAGATTCTTGCCCGCCGGCATGGAGCCAGTGGCACGCTACCTTCGATCCAGCTCACTCACTACCCCCCTCGAGCTGATCGGAAACGTGTCACTGGCTCTGTGCTTGCGATCCGCGTGAGGGGCGGTACCATCACAATCAGTCCATTCGCAGCTTCCCCTCCGCGGAGGTCGCAATGCCCGGCGATGACCTCGACTTTGGCGCCGAATCGTTAAACAAGGTCCGCAAGGACAAGAACGCGCGGCTCAAGATGCTGGCCGGCCTGGGAATCGCCGCCGTGGTCGGCGGCTTCCTGATCGTCGTCATCCTTCTGGCCACCGGCGGCAAACTTACCTGGGGCGAAGGCCTGGGCCGAGAACTCCGCTATGGCGTCAACTACCGGCTTTTCTATGCCAGTAGCGTTACGAAGGAGGAAGCAAAGAAACTGGCCGACTATTTGAAGCGCACCCCGCTGCTGGAGGCGCCCAACACGCACGTGACCAGGTCGGGCGAGACCTATGTCGTCTCGTTCTTCGTCTACGAGGACGATGCAAAGGATGCGGACGTGTTGGAGACTCTCGAAACCGCGCGGCGCGAAATGCAAGCCAAGGTCTTCCCGGGCAGCAAGGTCGAGTTTCACCTGTGCGACCCGATCATCGGCGACGGCCGTCATTCCTTCGTGGTGTATCGCAAGCTCGAGAGTGATTAGCGGGCCGTGCCCATCTCGCCTGCGCGGACGGCGCGTTCCAGCTCGTCGCTGTAGTGGAGGGGATAGGCGGCCTGCTTCTCGAGGTCGAGCAGCTCCGCGGGCAGACTGGCCAGCTCATGGCGGCAATGCTTCTGAATCTCTTTCAACGTGGGCAGGGGCGCGATGAGCTGGCCCGCTTCCATGACCTTGACCAGCAGCGGATGGCCGGGCTGCTTCTCCGTGACGCGGGCGATCACGTCGCCGGCAAGCTTGCCCTGCTCGTGGCGCCGATAGACTTGCTTGGCGAACGGATAGGTGGTCTTGTCCTGCGACATCTTGAAACGGCCCAGCGTGCCAGCGGGGGTGTCTTGCTCGACCAGCTTGTAAACGGTGCTGAGGGTGGGCTCGTCGCGGCTGGTGACCAGTTCGGTGCCGACGCCAAACAGGTCGATGGCGGCCCCGTCCTTCAAGAGCTTGTCGATCTTGTACTCGTTGAGGTCGCCCGAGGCGACGATCTTCACGTCGTGTCTGCCCGCTGCGTCGAGGATGTGGCGGACCTGCTTGCTGAGCTGGAGGAGATCGCCCGAGTCGAGGCGAACGGCCTGCATGGGCGCGCCCGACGCAATGGCGTTCCTGGCCCCTTGCAGGGTGTCGTAAGTATCGATGAGGAGCGTGGAGGCAGCGGGGAAGGTCGCACCGAAACTCTTGAAGGCCTCGATCTCGTTGCCGTGCGCCATGATCCAGGCGTGCGCCTGGGTGCCGAGGGCGGGGATATCGAGCACGCGGGCCGCTTCGGTATTGCTCGTGCCGACACAGCCGCCGATGAAGGCCGCGCGGGCTGCAAGCAAACCGGCTTGCGGCCCGTGCGCGCGGCGCGAGCCGAAATCGACGACGCCCCGGCCATGCGCGGCCAGCGTGACCCGCGCCGCCTTGGAGGCCACCATCGTCTGGACGGTTAGCGCGGCAATCAGGTAGGTTTCGATGATCTGCCCTTGCGCGAGCCCGCCGGTGACGCGCAGGATCGGTTCGCCGCCGAAGAAGATGGTGCCTTCGGGAACGGCCCAGAGGTCGCCGTCGAAGCGGAACGAGCGCAAGCGTTCGAACCAGTCGGCGGGCACCTTCTGGAAGGCCTCGTGCCGGCGCAAGTACTCGATCTGTTCGCCGGAGAAGCTGAGGTGTTGCAAGTAGTGGACGACCTGTTCGAGGCCGGCGGCCACGAGATAGCTGCGGACCTTCGGCACGCGCCGCATCCACAGCTCGAAGGAGGCGCGCTGATCGGCGAGTCCGTGGGCATGGTAGCCCGCCGCCATGGTCAGCTCGTAGAGGTCGGTGATCAGGCCAAGCTGCCGCTCATCGGGGAAGAGCGAAACGGGCATCGAATTCTCCTGGCGAGCGTAAGAGGGCAACGCAATCGTTGTTATAGGATCCGTGCCTGGTCGGCGAGATTTTCTTCGAGACCGGGCAATGCGGCCCGCATGCGCTCCAGCCCGTCGGGGGCCCAGAGCACATGACAAG
Source organism: Gemmataceae bacterium (assembly GCA_050248575.1). Taxonomy (GTDB): domain Bacteria; phylum Planctomycetota; class Planctomycetia; order Gemmatales; family Gemmataceae; genus JBFWSD01. The sequence goes on along the minus strand of JBFWSD010000119.1, from coordinate 4,990 downwards.
GAAGACGCGCTAACTCTCCGAATACCGTGAACTGATGCTTCCAGGCGGTGGTGTCGGGCAGGCTGCCGAAGCCGGCATCGACCAGGCGATGGAACGCCTCCGGCCCGCTCAGCCGGCGCAGGGCGAAATCGTCGCGGTCTTGCCGCGTGTCCTCGAGGAAGAAGATGCCGGCCAGGGGCCACCACTCTTGTTCCGCTTCAACCGCGAGGGCCTGACCAAGCTGGGTGAAGTCAATGGGGGTGGCGATATCGACCTTGTCGGCATAGGTGTCGATCCACCGGCGCAAGACCTGTTCGCCGGCGGCATTGAGCTGCCCGGCGCGATTGCAGACGACCATGTCGTCGGCGAGGGGTTGCCAGCCGCGCGCGGCCAGCTCGCGGGCCATGGTCGATTTGCCGGCGCCGCCGAAGCCGACAAAGGCGAAGCTCTGCCCGTCGCGGCCCACCGCGGAACCGTGCAGGGTGATGTGGCCCTGCGGCCCGAGTGCATAGGGGGCAGTCCAGCGAATCACGTCGCGCCACGTGCCGTGGGCGAAACGGGTGGCGGCCAGGCGACCCACAAGGCGGGCCACATGCAAGCGCAGGAGGGGCGTGCCATCGTCTTCATCGAGGAGTTCGAACTCCTCGGTGGCGGCGGCCTGGGGATTGGCTGCCGGCGCGTTGAACTTGCCGACCACGTTCCAGTCCGCCAGCCGTTCCGGGTTCCAGGCGGGCTGCAGCGGCACGAAGGCTTCGAGCTCGTCGCGCGGCCCGATGGGGCGAGCCTGGGCATCGATCACCCAGGCGTGAAAGAAGAGTTGCCCGTCGTGGCGTCGGCAACCGAGACGGAGCAGGGCATACACGCCGCGGCGGCGCAGCATCCAGAGGAGGGCCAGCGAACGTTCGAGACAGCCCATCCACTTGAGGTGATGCTGGGCAGACCAGACGACTGCTTGCACGAGTTGCTCGGCAAGGATCGCGTCCAGTCGGCCCGGCCGAGCTTCCAGGGCCGCCTTCAGCAAGCGCGGCCGGCCCGCGGAGATGCGGATCAGCGCGGCGGCCCGGGTCAGCTCGCACCACGCTTCGAGTCGTTGTGCCCAGCACTTCACGGTTCGAGTCTCGCGAGTTTGAGCTCGACCAGCTGGTCGAGGAACCGGGTCAGGTCGGTGCGGATCTGTTCGCGGGCCACATCATACGTTTCGAGCAGGCTGTCGGTGATGGCGTCGACATCGTGGCCCCGCTCGACGAGCGACCAGATGGTCAGCCCCAGTTCGTTCAGGCGATAGTATTCGGCGGTCGCGAGGTTCAGCAGGATTCCCTCGTTCTCGAATGACTGGAAGAGAACATCTTTGGTCGCGAGATAGCGCATGATCAAGACGGGTTCAAGGGGCGCCGAGAATAGGCTGGCTCTGCCGTCGGGGCTGCCTCGGCAAGGCCGCATCGAGCAGCCTCGTCCCGCCACAGGCTTGCGTCCGTTCACCCATGTGGCCGAGCAACTCGATGGCCGGAGGCTGATACGGGCGCTTGCCCGCCGCGGGCTGCCGTTCTTCAGGCTGTTGCTGATGGGATTCGCTCATGCAGCCCCCAGGGATCAGGCGACCCCACAATCATATCACAATCCGCGGACTGCCAGGCCGGTAACCTGAAAAACAGTTGGAGACTCGGGTTTTCGGGGGTCTGTTACTTGTTCCGCGTCAGCGTGAATACGCCGGTGTAGTGGGCACTGGTGTAGAAACCGACGAAGCCGCTCTCGGAAGCGCGGCCGACCCAGTCGTAAACGCCGCCGTCTTTTTCGCCCAGATCGGTGCTGCCCTTGAAGAGGACCACGTCGCCGGCCTGGCGTCCTTCCATCTTGATGGTGTACTTGTAGGGCCGCCCGCACTCACCTTCAAACGTGGCGTGCCACACGCCGTCTTTCAGCACGACTTCGCAGTCGAGACCCTTGCATTTCTGCTTGTCGAGCAGTTGCCCCTGGGCCGGATTGAAGGGGCCCCATTCTCCGGTCCATTTGCCGGTGATGTCAGGCATCTTGGCTCCTTTGGGCGCCTTGGTGTTCTGGGTCAGGCCGACGCCACTAGCGACTACGAGCACAGCCAGGGTGAACAGGATGCCACGCGCCATGGGAAATCTCCGGTGGGGGGATGAATTTGCAACCACCCTGGAGACGGTCCGGCGGCTGGAGCTATTCTACTCACCCTTGCGGATAACGGGGGCCAGCTGATCCTTGCCCGGCTCGACCTTGGCCTTGTGGGCGTCGACCAGCTTGACCAGTTCGGTGATGATCTCGGGATGCTGCTTGGCGACGTTGAACTTCTCCGCGGGATCAACGTCGAGATTGTAGAGTTCGGGCGGATCGTGCTTCACCGGCTTGTCGCCGCCATACGAGCTGCGCGTGATGAAGTGGGCTTTGAAGCTGCCCTTGCGGACGGCGTAGACGTCGGTGCCGCGATAATAGACGAGATGATCGCGCGGGCTGGGTCCCTTGCCGGTGAGCACCGGCGTGAGGTCGACGCCGTCGATGATGCGGTCGGTGGGCAGCTTGCCGCCCGCCAGCGCGACACAGGTGGGCCACACATCCATGGTACAGGCAATGCCGCGCTCGACCTGGCCCGGCTTGATGGTGCCGGGCCACCAGAAGATGCCCGGCTCGCGCATGCCGCCTTCCCAGGTGCTTCCTTTGCCTTCGCGGAGCAGCCCGGCGGAGCCGCCCTGTTGATCGAAGATCAGCCAAGGGCCATTGTCGCTCGAAAAGACAACGAGGGTCTTCTCGGCCAGCTTCTCTTTATGCAGGGTGTCGAGGATTTGTCCGACGCTCCAGTCGACCTCCTCCACGGTGTCGCCGAAGAGGCCGCGGGCACTCTTGCCCTGAAAATCCTTCGAGGCGAACAAGGGCACGTGCACCATGGAGTGGGCCAGGTAAACAAAGAACGGGCCCTCCTTGTGCTTCTTGATGAAGTCGATGGCCTCTTCGGTGTAGCGTTTGGTGAGGGTGTGCTGCTGGGCCGGGCGTTCAATTTCTTTCTCGTTGCGCAGGATGGGCACGTTCCAGTACTCGATCTTCGGATCGAGGAAGATCTGTCTGCCCAGCTTGCGGTCGGCCACGCGATCCATGTCGTTCGAGTAAGGAATGCCGAAGTAGTAATCGAAACCATTGTTGGTGGGCAGGTATTGGGGCAGGTGGCCGAGATGCCATTTGCCCACGCAGGCGGTGGCGTAGCCTTGCTGCTTGAGAGCCTCGCCGAGCGTGATTTCTTCCTTGGGGATGCCGCCGGCGGAATCGGGAAAGAGGACGCGGCGACTATTGCTGCACATGCCGCTGCGGACGGGGTAGCGGCCCGTCATGAGGGCGGCCCGGCTCGGCGTACACACCGAAGCGGCCGAGTAAAAGGACGTGAAACGCATCCCTTCGGCAGCCATCCGATCGAGATTCGGCGTCTTGATGGTGGGATGGCCGTAGCAGGCGAGGTCGCCGTAACCAAGATCGTCGGCATAGATGATGACGACGTTGGGCTTGGTCGCATCGGCGGCCTGAAGCGGGCCACGCGCCAGCAGGGCCAGAATGATTGCCAGGAACGGAAGCGATCGCATCGGTGTGCCCTCGCAGCAAGGGTTTCAGGTTCGGTGGGGCTTTCGAGGCATGGTAAACGCACTCGACCAGTCTTGCCACATTTCTCGCGAATCACTCGGCATTTCTTGAACGGGGTGGCTCGACGAAGACAACCCCAGCGACGGCATCAAACTCGAACAACGAAGTCCGGAGGGCCAGTTTCTGGCGATAGGTACAATAAGGGAGACTGCAACAGCGAGAATTCCGCGCCAGCTGGGGCGGAAACTCGGGTATTACCGAGGTAAATCGTTACTTCAACCCAGCTTCAGTTTGACTCCCTCGAATCGGGAGTCTACGATTTGTTAAGTCAGGTCTCCGAATTGGGATGGGTTGCACGGTGCAATCCAGCCGGATCGCACAGGGGACGGCCCGCATCCACGCGAGCTTTTTCTTGGCGGTCCAAGAACAACCGGTTCACCAAGTGCGTTTCGATTGAGTGACGGTTGCGTCAGTCACGTTGGTCAGGGATTCTCTCTGGGTTTCGTGGATGGCGTAAAGGGGTGAAAAGTCCGCAGTGATCAAGGCGGAATGATGTTTCGACGAGCCCAGCTCTTTTCTTCGAACTCCTCGCGCGCGACACGGCGTCCGGCGTCCAGTCCGCGCCTGGCGCGGCCCCAGCTTGAACTCCTCGAAGACCGCAACGTTCTCAGTACCTTGTTGGCCCAGGAAGCCCTGGTCAACACCTACACCACCAACATCCAAGAGAACGCAGATATCGACCGGGCCAACGACGGCAGCTTTGTCGTCGTCTGGCAAAGCCAGGGCCAGGATGGCAGCGGCTGGGGCATCTACGGCCAGCGCTACGATGCGGCGGGCAACAAGGTCGGCAACGAGTTCCTCGTCAACACCACCACCGCTGGCGATCAACTCGATCCCGCCGTCGCCGTCGATGCCGATGGCGACTTTGTCGTGGTCTGGGGGGGCAACGGTTCGGTCCCTGGAGTTTCGGGCACGTTCCTCGACCAGTTCAATTCGCAGAACTACAACCTGTCGAACGGGACGGTGGCCTGGCCGGGTCCATGGCTCGAGACCAGCGACAATGGCACGTCCAGCCCGACTTCGGGGCAGATTCAGATCGCCAACGACACGGTGGCCACGGCCGGCAACATGCGTCTCCGCATTCTCGGCGGCACCAATCAATCGCCAACCATCCAGCGGCCCGTCAACATCGCTGGCGCCACCACGGCAACCCTGTCGTTCAACTATCGCCGTGTCAGCCTGGAAAACAACGACTTCGTTTACGTGCAAACGAGCTCGGACGGCAACAACTGGGCGACGGTCTTCACCATCACGAACGGCAGCAACGACGCAGCCTATCTGTCGTCCGGTTCGATTGCGATCAGCACCGCCACGACGTATATCCGCTTTGCAGGGCAGGCTCTCAACAGCTCGACCGACACAGTCT
>JBFWSD010000118.1:0-10506 GCA_050248575.1 Gemmataceae bacterium | reverse complement strand
CCGGGGGGGGGCCGCCGGTGGCGGCCACTTCGTTGGAAAAGTCTTCGAGGGCAGCACCGGGCGCATCAAAGGCAAACGCGTTGTCGGGCTGCGCCCCCCCGCCCGCCTTGGCCCGCTTCTTCGCCGCCGCCTTCCCTTCCACAGGAATGCGAAACACGGTCTGGCATTGCGGGCACTTGCCCTTCTTGCCCGCCATGTCGTCGGGGACCCGGAAGCTCTTGCCGCAACTGGTGCAGGAGAACGCAATACTCATGGTGATAGGCCCTTGTCCTGATGCGAGATGATTTCAGCGTAAGGCAAGCGGCAGGCGTTCGCAACCCCGCGGCAGCGATTTGCTTGTGCCCCGCTCTCGATCCGCGCACTCCATGAAGCCGCTGGGCAGGGCGAGAAGCCCGGCTTCTCGAACCTGCCGGACCAGGTCGCGCGCGGCAACAGCAGCCGGGCTTCTTGGAGCTAATTCGCCGGCATGCCGCGGCGGAACTCGCTGGCCTCGACCGTGCCCGCGGGCCAGTCGATCAGCAACAGCCTCTTGAAAGGATAGTCGCTGCCCACGTTGAAGCCGCGGATTGGCCCGAGCTGGTTCGTCCGCTCCCTGTGTGTGTGCCCGCAGAACACGAACGGGATCTTCGCGGCATAGCGTTCCAGCACCGTTTCCATCTGCTTGTTGCCGCAGAAAGCGTCCCAGAGCAGGCCATCCGGCGTGGGCGGCCCAGGCCGCGGGAAGTTCAGCCCGTAAAACGGTGGATGGTGCGTGATCACGATCACCTGTTCCGACTGGTGCAATGCTTCCACCAGATGCCGTTCGAAGCGGGTGACGATCTCTTTCGTGAAATCGACGTCGTTGGTGGGCCAACGCACGAAGCGGGCGTCGTTGTGGCGGCCTCGTGTGAACAGCTTGTGGGCCAGCCGCGACTCCCAGTCGGGAAACTCCTGCTTCACATTCTCGAGCGACCAGGAGTAGTCGTACCAGTTCATGGTGCCGGCGATGGCCAGGTCGCCCGACAGGATGAGGGGTTCCTCGTCGAGGTAGACGAAGCCATGCTGGGCCGCCACGTCGGGCAAATACGTGCGATAGACCTGGAGCGAATCGCCGCGCGGATCGTTCTCTTCGACCCAGACGTCGTGATTGCCGGGCACGAGGCATTTGCGCGAGGGCAGCCCGGAAAAGAGATGCAGACAGCCCGCGAAGTGATCGGCGACGCCAACGTCGCCCGCCAGCACCAGCACGTCGGGCGGGTCTCGCCACAGATGCTCGGCGAGCTCGCGGGTGGCTTCGTCGCCGCGATTGTGGCCCCAGTGCAGATCGGCCGTGACGGCAATGCGCATGTTGGCAGGTCTATCGATGCCGGTAGTCAGAGGCCATGTCGAAACTGAAAAAGCCCGGCTTCACGAGGAAGCCGGGCTCTTGGCTGTGGTTTGCAACTCTCAGCGCTGGTAGATGGGCAGCGCGGCCTTGTCGAGCTGGAGGATCGACAGGTTGATGGCAGTGGAATAGACGGTGCCGATGTGGCCCGTGGACCAGCTGCCGTCAGCGGCCTGGCTGCTCGTCAGGAAGTTGAAGCGCGACTTCTTGTACTTGTCCCAGGTCAGCCTTTCCGAATCGGGGGCCTTCGGGAAGAGCTTGGCGTAGCCATTGTCGCCCAGGAGATAGATCGACTGGGCGTAGTAGTACTGGGTGTACTCGTCGTGGCCCGTGCGGGCGTTGCCGTCCAGGGGCAGCCGGGTGCGGCAGAAGGTGAACCACTTCTTGATGAACTCCGAATCGTACTCTCCCGTGGAGAAGCCGCCGGCGATGGCCGCCGCGGTGAGAGCGGGCCGCCCGCCGCCGAGAGCACGCCCGTGCGCCAGGCTGTAGACCACGCCGCCGTCGTTCGCCGTGGCATCGCGCAGATACTTCTGCGCCTTGTCGATGATCTCCTTCGGCACCGGGATCCCGGAGTTGCGGGCCGCACGCAAGGCCTGCAACTGCGTGATCGTGGTCGAGCCTTCGTCGAAGTTATTGCCGTCGGCGGCGGAGACATAGCCCCAGCCGCCTCGCTGGGTCTGGGCCTTGCCCGTGAACTTGACGGCCTCGGTGAGCAGCTTCTCGAGCTTTTCGCGGCGCTGTGCGTCTTCTTCCTCGCCATAAACTTGCGACAGGAAGAGGATGCCGTAGCCGTGGCCGTAAATGTAACGGGCCGATTCGGTCGGGTTATTGGGATTGCCGAGCAGCCCGTTCCGCTGGCTCCGCTGCAAGAACCACTCCACTGCCTTGCGGATGTTGTCGGAGTATTTGCCGTGATTGATGGTGCTGCCTTCCATGAGGAGGGCCATGCCCGCCAGCGCGGTCATCGACGTGGGGTAGTTGCCCCCGTTGGCTTCCCAATGGCCGTCCGGAGACTGCGCCTTGGCCAGCCAGGCAGTTCCCTTGTCGACCGCCTTCTTGACGTCGGGCGGCAACTCCTCGGCGTTAACGGCGAACGTCACACACAGGATCGCCACCAATGCAACACAGCTTCGCACCAACATGCTTGAGCCCCCAGTGCAGATAGAGTTTCCCTTGCGTGGGAGACGTCCGACCGGGAGAATTCTAACCGATCAGTCGACCGATTTGTGTAACAATCCACGGTAAACTCCGCGCACGGCGTTTTTCACCTTGATTCCCTGCTGAGGATCCTGCCATGGCCGACCAGCCCGTCGAAGACTACGAACCTGGCGTGCTCCGTGTTTTCCAGACCAAGGAACACTCGCGCTCCTACTACAACAAGATCGCCAAGGTGTACGATCTGCTCTCGGAAAAGGCCGAGCGCCCCATGCGCGAAGCCGGGCTGGCCATGCTCGCCCCCAAGGCGGGCGAGAGTGTCCTCGAGATCGGTTTCGGCACGGGCCACGTCCTCCTCGAGATCGCCCAGGCAGTCGGCCCCACGGGCAAGGTCCACGGCATCGACATCTCCGACATGATGCTAGCCCTGGCCAAGGAACTGGTCGAACGCGAAGGCGTCGCCGATCGCGTCGAGTTGCACCGCGGCGACGCCGCGCAGCTTCCCTTCAAGGACAACAGCTTCGACGCGATCTTCATGAGTTTCACGCTCGAGCTGTTCGACACGCCGGAGCTGCCGAAAGTGCTGGCAGAGTTCAAACGGGTGCTGAAGCCGGGCGGCCGGCTCGGCGTCGTCGCCGTCTCGCGCGAAGGCAAGCACGGCGTGATGCTCAACCTCTACGAGTTCACGCACCGCCACTTCCCCAACTTGATGGATTGCCGCCCGATCTATGTGCGGCGGGCGTTCGAGGCGGCCGGCTTCGCCATCCAGCAAAGCGAGGTCAAGTCGATGTGGGTCCCGGTGGAACTGGTGGTGGGTGTGAAGCCTGCCCGCTAGCGCGATCCGCCGATCTTCACGACAACTTAACGGGCTCACCAGCCCGTCCAGGACTACTTCAACCATAGGCACAAGATCTCTGCAGTGAGGGGGTTGAAAAGTTCGGCCAGACTCCTTCATTAGCTGCGGAGCGTCGGCGAACACACTCGCATTCACTTCGGTTCATGTGTGGAGGAACATCGATGGCCACCGTCACCAAGGAAGCCAAGACTACCACCAAGGCGTCACCGCTGAGCAAGAAGGAACTCTCAGAGCTCGATGCCTACTGGCGTGCGTCGAACTACCTGGCGGTGGGCCAGATCTATCTCTTCGACAATCCACTCTTGAAGCAGCCCTTGAAGCGCGAGCACGTCAAGCCCCGCTTGCTGGGTCACTGGGGCACGACGCCTGGCCTCAATTTTCTCTACGTCCACCTGAACCGGGTCATCAAGCGCGATGACCTGAACATGATCTATATCATCGGCCCGGGGCACGGCGGGCCGGCGCTGGTGGCCCAGGCCTGGCTCGAGGGCACCTACAGCGAGATCTATCCCAACATCGGCCGCGACGAGGAAGGCATGAAGCGGCTGTTCAAGCAATTCAGCTTCCCGGGCGGCATTCCCAGCCACGTCGCGCCGGAAACGCCCGGCTCGATTCACGAAGGCGGCGAACTTGGCTATGCCCTGTCGCATGCCTTCGGCGCTGCCTACGACAATCCGGACCTCATCGTGGCCTGCATCGTCGGCGACGGCGAGGCCGAGACCGGCCCGCTCGCCACGGGCTGGCACGGCAACAAGTTCCTCAATCCGGCCCGCGACGGCGCCGTGCTGCCCATCCTGCACCTCAACGGTTACAAGATCGCCAATCCCTGCTTCCTGGCTCGCATCCCGCACGACGAGCTGCAAAAGCTCTTCGAAGGCATGGGTTACAAGCCTTACTTCGTCGAAGGGCACGAACCGGAAAAGGTCCACCAGCAGCTGGCTGCCGTGCTCGACGAGGTCATCCCTGAAATCAAGCAGATCCAGCAAGAAGCGCGGAGCAAGGGCGTGACGAAGCGGCCCGCCTGGCCCATGATCATCTTCCGCACGCCGAAAGGCTGGACCTGCCCGGCCGAGATCGACGGCAAGAAATGCGAGGATTACTGGCGTTCCCACCAGGTTCCCATGGGAGACATGGACAAGCCCGAGCACGTCAAGATCCTCGAGCAGTGGATGAAGAGCTATCGGCCCGACGAGCTGTTCGACGATCTGGGCCAGTTCAAGCCGGAGCTGGCCGAACTGGCCCCGTCCGGGCAACGCCGCATGAGCGACAATCCGCACGCCAACGGCGGCCTGCTGCTGCGCGATCTGCGCATGCCCGACTTCCAGGACTACGAGGTCAAGATCAAGGCCCCCGGCGGCGCTGTCGCCGAGGCCACCCGCGAGATGGGCAAGTTCCTCCGCGACATCATGAAACGCAATCTCGACGCCAAGAACTTCCGCCTGTTCAGCCCGGATGAAAACAACTCGAACCGCTGGCAAGACGTGCTCGAGGTGACCAAGCGTTGTTACATGGCCGAGATCCTGCCCGAAGACGATCACCTCAGCCCGGACGGCCGGATCATGGAAGTCCTGAGCGAGCACCAGTGCCAGGGCTGGCTCGAAGGCTACCTGCTCACCGGCCGGCACGGCTTCTTCTCCTGCTACGAAGCCTTCATCCACATCATCGATTCGATGTTCAACCAGCACGCGAAGTGGTTGAAGGTGTGCCAGCATATTCCGTGGCGGCGGCCGATCGCTTCGCTCAACTACCTGCTGTCGAGCCACGTCTGGCGGCAGGACCATAATGGCTTCTCCCACCAGGATCCCGGCTTCATCGACCACGTGGTGAACAAGAAAGCGGAGATCATCCGCGTCTATCTGCCCCCGGATGCCAACTGCCTGCTGAGCGTGACCGATCACTGTCTGCGCAGCCGGGATTACGTGAACGTGGTGGTGGCGGGCAAGCAGCCCGCTCCGGTCTGGCTGACCATGGACCAGGCGATCAAGCACTGCACCGCCGGCCTGAGCATCTGGGAATGGGCCAGCAACGATCGGGGCAGCCATCCCGACGTGGTCATGGCTTGCTGCGGCGACGTGCCCACCCTGGAGACGCTGGCCGCGGTCAGTATCCTGCGCGAGCACGTGCCCGAGCTCAAGATCCGCGTCATCAACATCGTCAACCTGATGAAGCTGCAGCCCCCCGAAGAGCATCCGCACGGGCTGTCGCATCGCGAGTTCGACGCCCTGTTCACCACTGACAAGCCGATCATCTTGGCCTTCCATGGCTATCCCTGGCTGATCCATCGGCTTACCTATCGCCGCACCAATCACGCCAATCTCCATGTGCGCGGCTACAAGGAAGAGGGCACCACCACCACCCCCTTCGACATGTGCGTGTTGAACCAGCTCGATCGTTTCAGCCTGGTGAACGACGTGATCAATCGCGTGCCGCAGCTGCGCGACCGGGCCGCCTACGCCCAGCAGTGGATCCGCGAACGGCTCATCGAGCACAAGCAGTACATCAACAAGCACGGCGACGATATGCCCGCCGTGAAGAGCTGGACCTGGGGCGACGCCAAGGGCTCGTCCCGCTACATGGATACGTCCGCCGACAACGTTTGATTGGTTTAGATTTGGCGGGCCGGACTAACACTGGCGAGCCGGGGGCGTCAGCCCTCGGAGGGCAGGGACGGCAATCCCCTCCGGAAGCTTACGCTCCCGCTCGCCGTGTCACGGAATGAAGTAGAATGGGTTGGGCAGCTTGAAGGTCTTCTCGGCGAAGCCCCCTTTGAGATCGCTCCACTGATCGCCGATGTTGAGGACGATCTTGGCGCCGCTTTTCTCGATCTCTTCGCGGCGGCCCGACTTGTACGGAACGACGGTGTCTTCCTTGTAGTCGGTGGGCCGCATGTAGAGCTTTTCATACCCGGCGTAGCCCACGTCGCGCAGGTTCTTCTCAGTGGCGGCGCGCAGTTCTTTCGTGTCGCCGCGGCCCGTGATGAAGTATGTGCGGTAGCCCAGCTTGCGGGCCAGCTTGTACAGTTCCAGCGTGGGCAGCGCCTTGTCCTCTGCCTTCATCTGAAAAGGCCGTGACGACGTCGTCGGCATCGTGAACTGGGTCACGTCCGCCAGCAGCACCCCCTCGATATAGGGCGCGTTGGACAAGGTGGTCTCGTCGATGTCGAAGACCACGGCCTGCTTGTCCTTGGCCGGCCCGCGTTCCTGTAAATAGGTCTTGGCCTCCTCGACGACCTTGGTGAAGGCGGTTTGATAGTCGCCTCCTGTGTAATAGGCGCGGAGCTGCTTCTTGATTTCGAAGAGCTCGGGAGGCTTGCTGCCCTCATCGGCGCTGCCTGCCTGTCCCAGGCCCCAGGCGGCGACGACGGCGAGCAAGAGGATGGGCCAGCACCTGGTCATGATCGTCTCCTCTCGAGTAGATGCACCGGGACGAGAGAGAACTACACGTCAGCCTACGCTTTCTGCCAGCTTCGAACAGAAGGGCCGCGTGGGGACATAGCAGTCAGATGAACTGGCGCAGTGCATGCGTGCAGTGCTCGAGCGGGCTCATGCCGATACCGATAGGCACATTCCGCGCCGCGCGTCGTATTCATGATTCGAAAGGCGAGTGCTCATCGGTACTGCGCCGGTTCGCCAGTATGCAAGTGCCGGCAGGGGAGTCCCTGAGGCGGGTGGAGGCAAAGTCGAGGATTGCATCTGGTAAGGTGCCCGTTTACGATCCCTCTGTTCCCCCAATCGACACAAAGCGGGAGTAGCGATGAGCCAGGAAACGGCGAGCAGCGCCTTCGACGTGCCACGTCCCGGCTCGGAAAAGATGCCGACATGGACCGGCGCGGAGTTGATCGATGCGCCGAACTGGTCGTGGCGGCGCTGGTACACGCTCGTCGGGCCTGGCTTGCTGATGGGCGGAGCTGCGATCGGCGGCGGTGAATGGCTGGCGGGCCCGCTGGTCAGTGCCCGCTTTGGCGGCGCGCTTCTCTGGCTGGCGACCCTCAGCATCCTCGGGCAGGCCATCTACAATATCGAGATCAGCCGCTACACGCTCTACTGCGGCGAACCCATCTTCACCGGCAAGTTCCGCACGCTGCCCGGGCCGGTCTTCTGGCTGGCGGTCTATCTCTTGCTCGATGCCGGCTCGCTCTTTCCCTACCTGGCCGCGAGTGCCGCCACGCCGCTGGCCGCCGTCTTTCTCGGCCACATCCCCGACCCGAAGGCGGACGCCACGTTGCTCGAATGGCTGGGCTACGCGATCTTTCTGGGCGCGCTCGTGCCCATGGTCTTTGGCGGCAAGATCTACAATGCCCTCAAGGCGATCATGACCTTCAAGATCGTCGTGGTACTCGGCTTCTTGCTGATGCTGGGGCTGTTTTTCTCGCGCTGGGATACCTGGGTCGAAATCTTCACCGGCTTCTTCAAGTTTGGCAACGTGCCCGTGGGCGAAGGCAACGACGTCGATAACGTCTTCGTCGCCTGGTGGGAAGGCCGCAGCGTGGGCCCCATCAACCTGGCGACCATCGGCCTATTGAGCACGCTGGTGGCCATCTCCGGCCAGGGCGGGCTGACCAACACCACCGTGAGCAACTACACCCGTGATCAGGGCTGGGGCATGGGCCATCACGTCGGGGCCATTCCGAGCATCATCGGCGGGCACACCTTGAAGCTGGCCCATGTCGGCGCGGTCTTCGACGTCAACGATGAATCGCTGCCCCGCTGGCGGCGCTGGTTCCGGCACATGCTGCGCGATCAGTTGCTGGTGTGGATGCCGGCGTGTTTCATCGGCCTGGCCCTGCCGAGCATGCTGTCGGTGCAATTCTTGCCCCGCGGCACCAAGGCCGATCCCTGGACGGCCGCCGGCATGACAGCCAACGGCGTCTTCACCGATGTCACGGCCCAGGCCGGTTTTTTCCTGGGCAACCTGTGCTGGTTCATGACACTCTTCTGCGGCTTCCTGGTGCTGGCGCCGAGCATGGCCGCCACGGCCGACGGCGTCATTCGCCGCTGGGTTGATGTCTTCTGGACTTCGAGTCACACGTTGCGCCAGGTCGATCCGCGCCGTATTCGCAATCTCTATTTCGGCGTGCTCTGTGCGTATGCCTGCTTCGGGATGTTTGTGCTCATGTTCATTCCGGAAGAGAAACTGCTCTTCATCTCGTCGAACATCTACAATTATGCCCTGGGGTTCAGTTGCTGGCATACGCTCTATGTGAACCTGACCTTGTTGCCACGAGAACTGAAACCACGCTGGCATATGCGCCTGGCCCTGTTCCTGGCGGGCACCTTCTTCATCTTGACTGCACTCGCCCAGAATTACGCCGACGTGATGAAGCCAAGGCCCTGAGGGATGTGTCCGGCTGCGAGTGGCCAGCCCCTGAGAATCGTGAAGCGAGGGAAGCGGATGGCAGAAGCGAACGACAACCTGCAGCCCACGCTGGTGTACGGGCCAGGGGAGCAATCTGCGACCGAGGTCTCACACGCACACGTCGGTTTCGTGGACGGCTCGGGGCCGCGCTTCAGTGAAGAGATCGGCTGCTTGTTGCGCGAGCGGCTCCGGGGCGCCGCCCTGTTGCTGTCGGTCGTCCTCACCTTCTCCTTCCTGCAAGCGCTGTCGTTTCCGCGCGTGGCCATGCGGCTCACGATTCTGGCGGTCATGGTGACCAGCTTCCTGTTGCTGCGCAGCAAGAGGCCCCTGACCTTGCCTCAGCTGCGCTGGGCGGAACTGGCCATCTTTGGCTGCATGACGGTGCAGGCCACGGTGATGCCGGCCGAGACCATCCTCTACTTCAGCGCCGCCAGCGATCCGGTCGGCGTCGCCATGGTCACTTACTTCTGCCTGGGGGGCTGGGCGCTGCTGATCATCACTTATGCCCTGCTCATCCCCAATACGTGGCAACGCGCCCTTGCCGTGGTCGGGCCCGCCAGCTTGATACCCTATGCCTTGTTCTTCGGGCTGCGGCTGTTCGGGCCGGGCGTGAAAGAGATGTATGAGCAGCAGAGCTTCACCGCCCCGATCCCCTTGCCGGTGGTGGCCGCCCTGGTGGGCGTGTACGGCGCACACCTCATTCACTCGATGCGCCGCGACGTGTACAAGGCCAGGCAGTTTGGCCAGTATCGGCTGAAAGAGAAGCTTGGCGCCGGCGGCATGGGTGAAGTGTACCAGGCCGAGCATGAACTGCTGAAGCGGCCCTGTGCCATCAAATTGATCCGGCCCGGGCAAGGCGTCGACGCGCGGGCCGTGGCCCGCTTTGAACGCGAGGTGCAGGCCACGGCCCGGCTATCACACTGGAACACGATCGAGATCTACGACTACGGCCGCACCGATGACGGGGTCTTCTACTACGTGATGGAGTTGCTGCCCGGGCTGAGCCTGGCGGATCTGATCGCGAAGCACGGCGCCCTGCCGCCGGGCCGTGTCGTCTACTTGCTCCGGCAAGTCTGCAACGCCCTGCACGAGGCCCACGGCATGGGGTTGATCCATCGCGACATCAAGCCGGGCAACATCTTCGCGGCCCGCCGCGGCGGCGTCGACGACGTCGCCAAACTACTCGACTTCGGCCTGGTCAAGCAAAGCGTGGGCGGGCAGGAATCCGCACTCACGCAAGAGGGCTACATCAGCGGTTCGCCCCCTTACATGTCTCCCGAGCAAGCTTCCTCTGGCGAGCATGTCGATGCTCGTACCGACATTTATTCGCTGGGTGCGGTCGCCTATCACCTGGTTACCGGCCACACGCCTTTCGAAGGGCGCACGCTTCTCGACCAGATCGTGGCCCATGCACGGGATCCGGTGGTGCCGGCGTCGACACGGCATCCAGGTGTGCCCGCCGATCTCGATGCGATCATCCTGCGTTGCCTGGAGAAGAAGGTGGCCGATCGTTTCCAGTCTGCGCGGGAACTGGAAAAAGCACTGGCAGGCTGCGCGTGTGCGGGTGAATGGCATGCCGAGAAGGCTGCCGAGTGGTGGCGTGATCGTCCCATCGAGAAAGAGAAACCCGCCGGAAGCAGCATTCCCACGGAAGGCCCAACGCTCACTTCCGACAATGCAACATTCAAGTCGTAGAAACTCAGTAACGAAGACGAGAGCAATGGAAATGAAAACAGAATGCAGAAGTGAGTTGCTTTCACTTCTGCATTCTGCA
>JBFWSD010000117.1:0-10508 GCA_050248575.1 Gemmataceae bacterium | reverse complement strand
CGCAGCGGGCCACTTTCCCATAATGATGCGCCGGGCAGGGGAAAAGTACGTGTCAGGCTTGTCTGTCCGAGGGGGCGAAAAAGGGGAAGCAGCTCTTTTTGACGAAAAAGAGCTGCGTCCCCTTTTTTGAGAAGGGCCCCCGGCATCGGGGGATGCCGGGGCCCTTGCTTGCTGGACACTGGCCACTTCTACTTCACGAAGTCGGCCAGCAACTGCGGGGTCGCCAGGTCGAAGCCGACGACGTCGAGCATGCCCGCGTCGTTCGGGTCGGCGATGGTGAAGCCGTTGCTCACCATGCCGACCACGATCAGCTTGGCGGCGATACCCATCTTCTGCCGGTACTGCTCGAGTGCCTGGCAGGGATGGATGTTGCCCGCCCACGTCTCCGAGTCCGTGAGGACCACGAAGGCGTCGACGGCGAGCTACTTCTTGGCCGCGTGCAGCATGGGCAAGGCGCAATCCGTGCCGCCGAAGGCCAGCCCGTCCACCTTGTCGAGGACGGTGTCGAGCCGCTGCCGCGGCGTGATGTCGAGCGTGGTCAGGCCGGTCGTGAAGGCGACGAACAGGTGTTCGCGCTCCACGGCCGCCGTCACCAGGGCCAGGGCCGCGCTGGCCACGCGCGGCGACAGGCCCGGCACGCCGGCGATCGTACCACAGGTCATCGAGCCCGACACGTCGAGCGCCAAGAGCCAGCGCTTGCGGGTCGGCTCCACGTGCTTGAAAGCCTTGTAGAACGCCGCGTCGAGGGCATCGACGATGGCGGTCACCGGCTCCCAGGCGTGCTTGCCGCGTTCGCCGCGGCCCGCCCGGTAAGTCAGCAGGGCCGCCAGCACGGCGATCGGGTGCACACGCGAAGCACGCAGCTTGTCGCGATCCGTGAGCACGTCGACCACGCGGCGGGTCGCCTCGGCCAAAGGCGCGAGCAAGCCGACGCGCGTCATCGTCGCCAGGTTACGGATCAACGCCGTGAGCGGCATGCGCTCGAGGAGCGCCTCCCAGACGGCCGGGCTGGTCAGCCACTGGGTCGGGATGACCTCGCGCACCAGGCCGTGGTCGCGAATGAGGCCAAGCACCTCCTGCTCGGTGGCGGCCCGCTTGACACGCTCGGCCGCCCAGATCGGCAAGAGAGCCGCACGGTCGTGGGGCTGTTCGCCCACGCCCGGCCAGCCCTTCACCACCCAGTGCAGGACCTTGCCCGTGTCGGTGTCCGTGCTGGCGCGCGGGTGCGCCAGCCGGAGCAGGTCGCGGTGCGACCAGCCCTCACGCTGCTGGTACTTGGTGACCTGGTAGGCCAGGTCGCGCGCGTCCTTGGCGGTGTACCAGCCCGCGATGGCCCGGCGCAGGCCACGGCCCCAGCCACGCAGTTCTTCCACGGCGGCCGCGAACTGGAACAGGTGGGTGCCGGTACGGCAGACCTGGTCGAGGGCGGCCAGCGCAGCCTGCTTCGTGGCGGCGTCGCCGAGCGCGGCCGCCAGGGCGAGGCAGAAGATGGCCGCATCGTTCTTGGGCGCGCGGCCCGCGCTCGAGACGGCCACGATCCGCCGCACCGTCTCCGCGCCGTCGGCCGCGAGGCAACGGATCACCGCCTCGGCGTTTTCACGCGTGAGCTTCCGCTCGGTCGCGTAGTAGGAGCCTCCCTCGCTACCGAGGACGAGGAAGCGGTCGAGCCGCGTCCAGTCGTTCACGGCGAACGAGAAGCCGCCCGCCGAGTTCGCGACCTGCTGCTTGCCGAGAATGGCCTGCGACTGAGGCGTCTTCTTCTTCGAGACGTGCTTGGCGATACGAGCCATGGGGCGATCCTCCTTCTGAAAAACGCGGGCAAGTCTGTGCCGGAGCGACTAACCCATTGCTGGGCCGGTGGATTCGAACCACCTTGCGGCAAAACCGCGTTGCCCAACGATAACGCTCCAACTTCGGCCCACGAGTCGCCGGGGTGAGGATTCGAACCTCACGACCTCTCCGTTAGCAGCGGTAACGATCCCAAGTCGGCCCGCAAGACGGACAAGTAGTATGAGACCGACAAGCGCTCTACCACTGAGCTACCCGACGATGACAACGGGCAAAGCAATGGCGGAAGGGTTTACTTGGAACGGTAACCTTCCACCTTCGGCCCGTTGCTAGTTCAAACCACTCCGGGCGGCGGACCTCGGGGCATAGTATCTCCGCGAATGCGTGCGATAACCATGCCCGTCGGCTCGCGGGCGGCCCGGTGCCGCCGCGAACAAGGAGTGGGTATGGAGGGGTCACGGTTGGAGTCGAACCACGATAACCGTCCACCGTCGGCTCGCAAGCGAACAAAGGCTGGCGACGGCATGCCCACCAAGCGGGCGCCATGACCCATCTGTGCAAGGTAGGAGCGGGCAACCGCCCTCGAGGTTCGCGACGGAGAGGATTCAGACACTGGCCGGAAGCCCGGCCCGCTCGCGCGACGCGGGCAATCGCGCTGCAAGCTTGGCGATCACATGGGGACTAGTGCTTGGTGGTAACGGGCTCGAGGGCGTCGAGTCGCTTTTCCAGTTGCCGCAGCCGGCGCTCGACGGAATGGAGCCGCTTGAGCACCTGGGGCATGGAAGGGACGAGCAAGCGGCCGTTCGGTTTGCCGCTCAGGGCGTTCGCCATCCGGAAGCAGAAAGACTTGTCGCGGTGCATCTGCCAGGCAGTTGCGCTCTTGCGCTTCTTGTGGGCCTTGCGTTCCAGGGCGTCGTGGGCCACCAGGCAGGCCGCTTCCAGCACGACCGGATCGTGGAAGTCGTCGTGCAGCCACCAGCGGATCTCGGTGAGCTGGGTGGAGCCGGTGGGGAAGGTGTCGCGCATGCGCTTCTTGAAGTGCCCTTCGAGAGCTTTGCGCAGATTGGTGGCAAAGCCGATGTGCGCGATGCGTTCACTGCCGTTCCGGTCGGCATAGGCCACGAAGACGGCAGGGGCTTCGGGAGCATCTTGCGGAAAATACACGGTCTCCGACGCGTGCGTGTCGCTGAGCAACATTCCCACATCCTTCCAGCGGGCGAGTCGAGGCAGGCCTCATGACCCCGGCCTAGCGCAGTCGCCGTGCTCTGGCCCGAGCGCCGGAGCGGACCAGAAGCCGGGCTTCTTCGGTCGTGGCAGGTGTGACTGCATGGAAACCATCGCTGAACGTGCGCAGGACGGACGTGCACCGCCGGAAAACAGACAAAAATGCTGGTTTACATTGATGTTCGGAAATTCACTTCGGCTGAAAGTGGCCCGAAAGATGGCGGCGCTGGACCTTGCCCGTGGGGCCCTTGGGCAGTTCCTGCACCAGATGGATCACCTTGGGCACCTTGAAGTCGGCCAGGTGCTCGCCGCAATGCCGCTGCAAATCGAGAACGGAAGCGTCGCCCTTCAAGACCACGGCGGCATGCACTTCTTCGCCGTACTTGGCGTCCGCCGCACCGAAGGTGGCGGCCTCGGCCACGGCGGGATGCTTGAGGAGGGCCGCATCCACCTCGAGAGGCGAGATCTTCTCGCCGCCGCGATTGATCAGTTCCTTGATGCGGCCGATCAGCGTGAGGTAGCCGTCGCCATCGATGACGCCGCGATCGCCGGTGCGGAACCAGCCATGCGTGTAAGCCTGGGCATTGGCGTCGGGGTTGTTGTGATAGCCCTTGGTGACATTGGCGCCGCGGATGACGACCTCGCCGGGCTCGCCCTGGGGCAGCAGGTTGCCCGGCTCGTCCATGATGGCGATGTCGACGTTGGTGCCGCGGCCGACGCTGCCCGGCTTGTGTTCGGCGGGGGGCAGCGGGTTCGAGGTCATCTGGTGGGCCGCCTCGGTCATCGCGTAGGCCTCGAGCACGGGCGCGTTGAAACGCGCTTCCAGCTGATCGAGGGTCGCAGGCGCGAGGGCCGCGCTGCACGAACGAATGAAGCGCAGCCCGCTCTGCGCGGGGGCGCTGTCGCTGTCGGCACGCGACAGCAGCACCTGATGGATGGTGGGCACCGCCGAATACCAGTTGACTCGATGTGCCTTGATGGCGGGCCAGAAGTGGCTGGCGCTGAAGCGGGGCGGGACGACGAGTGTGCCGCCGGCATGGAAGGTCGACAAGGTGGCCCCGATCAGCCCATGGACATGAAAGAGGGGCATGACCAGCAAGCCCGTATCGGCGGGCGACAGCTGATAGTGCCGCGCGATATTGTCGATCGAAGCGCACAGGTTGCCGTGCGTGAGGGGCACCAGCTTGGGGCGGCTGGTGGTGCCGCTGGTGTGCAGAAAGAGGGCACGATCGTCGGGCCCGGGCACGTCGGGCGGATGGCTGGCGGTCTTCAGCCCAGCGCCGTCGAGGTGGACGCGTCCTTGCCCGTCGCGATTTGCGGCCCAGGTCTTGATATTCAGAGCCCGGGCCGCCTGGTGCACGGCATGTTCCTCGGGCGGCCCGATCAACGCCTTCACGCCGATATCTTCCAGATAGAACTGAAACTCCTCGGCCTTGTAAGCCGGGTTGAGGGGGGCCGCGATCAGCCGCGCGCGCGTCACGCCCAGGAAGCAGACCAGGTTCTCGAGGCCGTTGGGCAGGACGATGGCGACCGCGTCGCCCGCTTGCAAGCCGGAGGCGCGCAAGCTGCCCGCGAGAGCGTCGATCTGCCCGGCGAAAGAGGCATAGGTGGTGACGAACGAGTCCTCGGGCAGGATGACCGCCGCCTGCTTGGCGTCGGCAGCGTGCAACAGTTCGGCCAGCGTGTGCAAGCTCATGGAGTCACTCGGCAAGAACGGGCGACTCTTCCCAGGATAGCGAGCCAGCCCGGCGGGGGAAAGCAGCTGGAGTCCGGGGATAACATCGATCCGACTTGTTCGATAACGTCTTCGCTACGCTGCCGATGGAGAAAATGGAAGGGGCAGCCCCGCAAGAAAGGTAGAACGGATCAGAACGGCAGACGGATGTCGATGCCTTTGCGCAAGCTCGTCACCGCGCATTGCACCCATACACACACCAGGTGATCCCAAATCACGCCATCGACAGGGCCATTCTCTGCCAGCATGGATGGCCGGGTCATCCGCTCCAGGCGATGAATGCAGCGCGGGCAGTCTTCAACGTGATTCTCGACGACGAGTCGATCTCGCCGGTCGAGCCGCTCGTCGATCATGAGTTCCAGCTGCCAGTCACTGGGACACCATGCCATCGGTGATTCCTCTCCAAACACCAGCCACACCGGCACCAACCGATTAAGACCCACACCAGATACGGTTGAACCACGGGCAATATGACACGAAAAACGCGCCCGGGGCCATGTACGGTTGCACAGGCATGAATTCGATTCGCCGAGGATTTTTACTTAGATTCGGGTGTCACATGGACGCGTTTTTGATCTAGGATGGTGTGTTGTGTGTTAGCTTCCAGGTTGGTGGTCATGCGATCAGAAACATGTCCAACAGAATCGGCACTGGAAGGCTTCCAGCTGGGCAGGCTTTCGGAGCGCGATCTCAGACGAGTGGCAGAGCATCTGGAAAAGTGTGCTGATTGCCAGCTTGCCCTGGAACGCTTCGATGGTACCGTGGACGACTTCCTCCAGTCTCTCCGCACGGTGGCAGCAGATGGCAAGGTCTCCACATCCGGCGCCGAGGGTAGCATGGGCGAGCAGACAACCGGCATCATGCTGGCCCTCGTGAAGAAGGAACCGTTCGAAGGAGAGATCTGGGACGCTTTTGTGCAGAAGTACCAGCCCAGCGTCCTCTCCTGGTGCCAGCGCTGGGGCCTGCAAGATGCCGACGCCCACGACCTCACGCAAGACGTATTCCTGAAACTCCTCGCCAAGATGCGTGACTTTCAATACGACCCGAACTCGAGCTTTCGCGCCTGGTTGAAGACAGTGGTGCAGCACATGATCCTGGATTTCGTGGCCAAGCAGAGCAAGCAGCGCGGCAGCGGGGATAGCGATGCCCTCCGCCTGCTCCATCAAGTGGAAGCGCGGGTTGACCTGATCCAGCGGCTGGAAGAGGCATTCGACCAGGAACTGATGACCGCTGCCATGGAACGCGTGAAGCAGCGCGTCGAACCGCACACGTGGGAAGCCTTTCGCTTGACCCACCTCGAACAGTTGCCCGGCACGGAAGCGGCAACGCGGCTGTCCATGCGGGTGGCACATGTCTTTGTCGCCAAGCGGCGTGTCCTGCGGATGGTCCAGGAGGAAATCAGCAACCTCGAGAAACCGCAGGCGGCCAGCAAAGGGCGGTCGCGCCGGCGTGGTTGACGGACGTTTACTTCCGGTGATTTCGTGTTAGCTTGGAGGGTCGCCAGCCGTATCGGTGTGGTCTCTTCAACGGGGGAATTGTGCTGATGACACCATGTCCCAGTGATCAACAACTGGAGTTTATGGTGGACGAGCTGCTCGACGAGGGCGAACGCGCCTGCGTCGAAAGCCATGTCGACGATTGTCCAGCATGCATTCAGCGCCTCGAAAAAATCGTCACCACCATAACCTGTCCCAGCGATCAGCAACTGGAATCCATGGTGGACGAGCTACTCGACGAAGGCGAGCGCGCCTTGGTTGAGAATCACGTCGACGATTGCCCGGTGTGTATTCAGCGCCTCGAGAAGATCGTCAGCACGCCGCGGCTATATCTGCCCAGCAGTTCGGGATCGAGCAAGGAAGGCACGCTCCGCCTGAATTCGAACTCCGACAACGGCGAGCGGGCGGCGCCTCCGGTCCACGCAGTGCGCGAAGGCTTGCCCGACGTGCCCGGACATGAATTGCTGGGCGAACTGGGCGTTGGCGGCATGGGCATCGTCTACAAGGCGCGGCAGCGCAAGCTCAATCGCGTCGTTGCCATCAAGATGCTGCGTTCGCTGGACCGGAACATCAACGAGTCGGAGCGCTTCAAGCTCGAGGTCGAGGCGGTTGCCCAGCTGAAGCACCCGAACATCGTCCAGGTGTACGAAGTCGGCGAGCACCACGGGCTGCCCTTCTTTTCGATGGAATACGTCGAAGGGGGCCGCCTGGAAGATCTGGCCGGGCGGCCTCACCCCGCCGGTATTGCCGCCGAGATCGTCGAGATCCTGGCCCGGGCTATCTATGAAGCCCACCGCCGCGATATCGTTCATCGCGACCTCAAGCCCGCCAACATCCTCTTGCAGCGGGCCGCGGACGACGAAAACAGCTTCGGCACCCCAAAAATCAGCGACTTCGGGCTGGTCAAGCGGGTCGCCACCGATTCGGGGCTGACACAAACCGGACTCATTCTGGGCACGCCCACGTACATGTCGCCCGAGCAATCGAAGGGCTCGAACGTCGGCCCGGCCACGGATATCTGGGCGCTGGGGATCATTCTCTACGAGTTGCTCACGGGCCGCCCGCCCTTCCTCGGCGGCGACGCCATGAACACGCTCAACCTGGTCAACAACGCCGATCCGGTGCCTCCGCGCAAGTTGCAGCCCAGACTGCCCCGCGACCTGGAAACCATCTGTCTGAAGTGTCTGGAAAAAGACCCCGAGCGCCGCTATCCAACCGCGCGGCACCTGGCCGAGGACCTGAGTCGATTTCGCAATGGCGAGACAATCATGGCCCGTCGCGCCAGTCTGCGCGAACGTGGCTGGAAATGGGCCCGGCGCAGGCCCGGTGTGGCTGCCAGCCTCGCGTTCTGCTTGCTGACCACCACGGCACTGGTAAGCGGCGCGACCTATCACACGCTGCAAGCGCGGGCAGAGGAGCAGAGGGAAGCCACCCGCCTTGACAAGGTCAAGACAGAAAGCCAGGGCGAACTCATGGAGGGCCAGCGCCTCCTCGCTCAGCGAGACTGGAACAATGCCCAGGTCACTCTGTCCAGCTTGTGCACTCGACTGGAAGGTGAACCGCGGCTGAGCGAACTGCTTGGCGAAGCCCAGAAGTTGCTCGAGAGGGCCCAGCGCGGCGCGGACGATCGCCGCCGTTTCGCAGAATTCCGTCGTGCGCGGGCCGAAGCCATGTTCTACGACATCCAGGTCAGCGGCCTCGATGCGCAGCACAACGTGAGAGGAACCAGGCAGGCGGCCAGCACCGCCTTGAAGGTGTTCAAGCAGCCCGCTACGTGGGAGCTGGCGCCGTTGCCCGCGGCCCTGACCCCCGCCGAGCAGGGGGAAGTGAAGAATGGGTTTTACGAGATGCTATTGGTGCTGGCTGGGGCCCTGTCCCAGCCGCTGCCGGGCGAAAAACCCGATGCCCAGGCACGTGCTGGTCTGAAGTTGCTCGACCGCGCTGCATTGCTGCGGCCGCCAACCCAGGCGTACCACCTCTATCGTTCTGCGTGTCTGCAGCGGCAAGGGGACTCCGAAGGGGCCATGCTGGCCCTCGCCGAGGCGCAACGTTTGCCCCCCACCAGCGCCTTCGATCATTTCCTGGTCGGGCTCGAACTGTGCAAGCGCTTGCAGGTGGCCGCCGCCTCCCAGCAGTTCGAGTATGTGCTGCAACAAGAGCCGGGGCACTTCTGGGCACGCTGCCTGCTGGCGATCTGCCACCTGCGCGACAAGAAGCCGGAGCCGGCCCGCGTAGCGCTGACGGCCTGCATCGAGCGCGAGCCTTCCTTTGTCTGGCTCTATCTGCTGCGCGGCTTCGCGGCCAGCGAACAGGGGGCACGCAAGCTCGCCCAGGCCAGCGCGAACCCTCTCGGTGCGGTGCAAGCAGTCGCTCTCTTCGAGGCCGCCGAGGCCGACTATCGACGCGT
Organism: Gemmataceae bacterium; assembly: GCA_050248575.1. Lineage (GTDB taxonomy): Bacteria > Planctomycetota > Planctomycetia > Gemmatales > Gemmataceae > JBFWSD01. The sequence goes on along the minus strand of JBFWSD010000117.1, from coordinate 1,858 downwards.
CCTGCAAATGAATCCCGACGAAGACCTTCGCTACATCTTGCTGCTCAATCGCGGCACCATGCGTTTCCAGCGGCAGGCGCTGGCAGGGGCCGAGGCGGATTTCCTCGAAGCCATCCAGCTCAAGCCTGAACAGTTCAACGCCTATGCTTCGCTGGCGCAGGTTCGCAAGCAGCAAGACCAGCTTGAAGAGGCGGCCCGGCAGCTCACGCGCGCCATCAAGCTCGAGCCGGAGCTGGCCGCCCTCTATCGCACCCGCGCTTACCTCTATCTCGACCATCCTGACAGGCTGAGCCCCACGCAGCGCGACGCCGTGCTGGCCGACCTCGCTGCCGCCATTCGCCTCGAGGTTTCCAGCAGCGGGTCCATCGCCGAAGACCAGGTCCGGCGGGGCATGCTCCTGCATCTGGACAAGCGCTACCAGGATGCTCTCGAGGCTTATGACGCCGCCATCGAAGTGGTGCCCGCGCATGCCGAGGCGCACCGGCGGCGGCTGGCGACCCTGGTCGAGCTGCGTCGTTATGATGAAGTGCTGCGTTCGAGCGAGATCGCGCTGGCGCGGGGTGAACCGACGGCGGACCTGTACTTGCTGCGCGGGCTGGCACGCGCGGGCAAACAGGACTTCGTGGGGGCCATCGAAGACTACACCCAGGCTCTGGCCCTCGAGCCCGATTCCGCGGCGCTGCTCCGCTATCGTGGCTGGGCTTTCCTGGTCACACGCGCCTATGTGCTGGCGTTGCGCGATTTCGACAAGTCGCTGAAACTCGATCCCGACAATGGCGACGCCTACAGCGGTCGCAGTTTTGCCCGGGCCAGTCTCGGCCAAGAAGAACAAGGCGTGGCCGATGCCTTCAAGTCGTTGAAGCTTGGCGGCCGCAGCCAGCGTTTGCTCTACAATGCGGCCCGCTCGCTGGCGCAGGCCTCCCTCGGCGCCAAGCTCAACGCTCAACCGGGCGACGCCCAGGCGCTGAAGCTTGCGCGCCAGTATCAAGAAGTTGCCTGTAGCCTGCTGGCCGAGGCACTGGAAAAAGTAAGCCCCGACCAGCGCGCTGCCTACTGGCGCGACGTCGTGGACAAGGACAAGACCTTGGCCCCACTGCATCGTCTGGCCCCCTTCGAACGCTTAGTGGGCAAGTACGACCCGGGCGCCCGGCAGCGAGGAGGTCGATGATGACGGCCGTTCTGAATGATCGACCGCTGTCGACAAGACAGCCCGCCCGGCGCAAGCCGAGCGTGCTGCTCGCGGATGTCGAAGCCCTGGTTACCGCCGCGCTGGACAAGGCGCTTCGCCGCGCGGGCTATTCCGTCTATCTGGCCCTGTCCGCGTCGGGTGCCGTCGAGCTCTACGAGCGCCTGTCTGACCAGATTGACCTCGTCATTCTGGATGAGTCCGTGTTGGCGGACCTGGACGGCAGCCAGACCCTCACCAAGCTGCGGGCCATCAACCCGGCGGTTCGCTGCTGCTTCCTGACGGGCGCCGATCACGGGCCACTTTCGAGTCAGCAGCCTAACTCAATACTCCGTAAGCCATTTGCGCTGATCGAGGTGGTGCAGCTCGCAGGAGGTGTCACAAATCCGTGAGAAGCCGCGTTAGGTAGGGACTCAGCGGAACCAGGGAAAGAGGCGATGGTCCCGAAAGGACGCTGATGCGTTGGCGGAGACGAATCCTGGGCAAACTTGTAGCGCCTGCCCTCAGGCGGACGTACACTCCGCGCCTCGAGGAACTGGAAGATCGGAATCTCCTTGCCGTCATGGGGCCCGACGCCCTGACATTTGGATCGACTGTCGCCGACAGCTTCACATCAACGGACGACGTTCATTACTACACGGTTGACCTGCCCAGCTACGGCCTTGTCACTGT
>JBFWSD010000116.1:0-10534 GCA_050248575.1 Gemmataceae bacterium | reverse complement strand
GGTGAGCGTGATGCTCGTGCCGGCGCCGGGCGGCCCGACTGCCAGCGTGATGGATTCCGGCGTCAATTCGATGCGCGGCCCGATCTCGGGCAAACCCACCGACAGCAAGATGGTCCCCAGTTCGCCACCGAACAGATTGACCAGCCCGTTGGCCAGCCCCTGGTTGACCAGGATGAGACCCGCCGAGCCGGCGGTCATGCTGGCAGTCCCCTGGGAGTCAAGACTGAGCGCACTGTTCTCGCCGTTGGCACGCAGGCAGGTGCCGGAGCCGCGCGAGGTGATGGACACCGCGCCCCAGGCCTCCAGATTCAACGGGCCATCCACCACTTTGATTTCATCGGACATGTTTTCCTCTCCATAAAGTTTCGATCGGGTTGGCTCGCGCCGTCAAGTAATCACGCCCCCCAAGACCAGGCCGACGATGATGAGCATGACGATAATGTAGACGACCATCACTTGCGCCCACAGCGGCGCCTTGGCGAAGCTGACGGCGGCCTCCACCAGGGTGTTCTTGGCCCAGGTCGCGGAAGCCTGCGTGTATTCCCAGATGAGCTCTACCTTTTGCAACGCGTTGCTAACGCAGTATTCGGCGAGCTGGGTCATCGAGCCCACCATGTCGTAGAGATAAAGGATGCCCATCAATTCTTGCGGAACGTGTGTCAGTGCCTCGTTGAGCAGGGCAGGCGTCGAAAAGGGGTCTTTCTCCTTGTCCGACTGGTCCGATGAATAGGTCGGGTAGCCCAGCCGGAGGGCCAGTTCCAGGCCCAGCGTGGTCAGCGACAGCAAGATGCACAGCACGCGCATGGCAGGCATGCGGTCTACCGCTTCGATCTGTGCGTTTGCGCCGGCTTCGTCTTCCGGGTCATAACCCGGCAGCTTGGACAGCGCCTCGTTCATTGCATCCAGTGGATTCACCGGGCCGCCGCTGAGGGCAAACCAGTCAGGCGGCAGGATGGTGGATTTCTCGATGCGCGGCCCGTGACGAATGTCGACCAGCGGCCCGCCATACGTCGCGTTGACCACGCGGCCCAGCGTGAAGATGCTGCGGCCACTCAGCCCCAGGATCGTCGTGAATCCACCCGAGGACAGCATCTGTCCCAGCAGCGGGCCCAGACCCAGATACTTGCCCGTGATGGTGAGCTCGCGTTTGTTGCCGAAGTACAGCTCATCTTTCGTCCCCAGCACCCCCTCCAGCGACTCCCCCATCGTGATATCGCAGTTGCCGTTGAAATATTTGCTGTTCGATTTGCCGGCAATCGCCAGGGAATCTTCGATCATTCCAAACACGCTCATGCATCATCCTCCGAGAACCAGGCTGCCATTGAACCGGTAATTGCCGCTGGGCACGAACTGCACGCGGTTGGCCGCGGTATTGCGCATCTCGGTCTGGGCCGAATGCACGTGGACATAGGGCGAGCTCGGCACGTCAAAGAAGATCACGGCATTGAACTCCTTGGCCGCATTCTTGGTGAACACGCACGATTTGATGCCGGCCGACATTTGCTCTTCGGGCAAGTTCACCGGCGGCATGTTGCTCGCGTTGTAAACACTGCCCACGATCAGCGGGCGGTCGGGATTGCCTTCCTCGAAGGCGACCACCACCTCGTGGCCAATCCGGGGCCAGAAGAAGGCGCCCCAGTCATTGCCCGCCCAGATCTGGGCCACACGCACCCAGCACGAGCTATTGCCGTGGTTGCTCCCCTGGCGATCCCAGTGAAACAGCACCTTCACCCGTCCATACTTATCGACAAATATCTCTTGCCCTTCGGGCCCGACCACGACGGCCGTTTGTGTGCCCGCCAGCACGGGCCGTTTCGTCTGGCGCGGCGCGCGATAGGGAATCGACACCGGCAGCGCCGTGAATTTGCTCTGATATTGCCAGGGCGATTCGCCGGCAGATCGGAAGTGGTAGTCGGCCTCCACCTTGTGCTCGACGCGCAAGATTAAATAGGTCCCGTCGGCCTTGTAGTGATGTTCGAGATGGAACTGGTGGCCCGGGCTGAATTGCCCGCAGTTGCCCTGGCCGGAAACCGTGAAGGCACGGGCTGTTGCCTCTTCCTCACGCAACCGGGCCTGGCGCTGATTCTCTTCGAAGACAAGTTGCAGCTCCGACGCTTGATCATTGCCTTCCGGATCGATGCCGTCGAACCAGCGGGCATAGTTGCCCGGGTAGTCGTAGTCTTCCAGACGGCCCGCAGCCGGTAGCGCCAGCTGCTGCGTGTGCGTGCCCACCTTGGCCTGCTCGGGCACGTTCGCCTGTGCCTGCAAGTCGTTGGTGGGCAGTTCGAAGTGATAGTCGCGCAGCGTGAACGTGTTGCTGCCGATCTCCTGGCGACGACGCCATTGCGTGATGTGTGTGAGCTCGCGCGAACCACCTTGCTGGGCGTGATAGCTGACATGGCTGCCCGCGCTCAACTCGGGGCAGCCCAGCAACGAATCGGTCACTACCAGCACATGCTTGTCGGCATGGTGCTCGAAGAAGTAGTAGAGCCCTTCTTCCTCCATCAGCCGGCTGACAAAGTCGAAGTCGCTCTCGCGGTACTGGACGCAGTAGTCGCGCTTGTGGTAAGTACCAGTGAGCATGAAACGCACGTTGGGCCGCAAATCCTCGAGCACCGTGGCCAGGATCTCTGGTACGCTCTGTTGCTGAAAGACGCGCGACTGGACACGATATTGCCATAGCCAGAAGCGGGGCACGAGGCGACCTTCGTAGTAGCGAAAGCCCTCGTCCCGGCCGACCTCTTCGAAGGAATGAAAGATCCCGTTGATGTGCCGGGTCAGCCCGCCGGGCAGTTCCAGCGCTACAGTCACCGACTGGGCCAGGACCTTGTCAAACGCGATGTCGACATCAGGCGCCGTCGCCAGCTGGGTCTCGATGTTGAACAGCTCCGACATGCCTTCGTGGCCAGCAAAACCCGCTAGCAAGAGGGCATCAGGGCCAAGTGGTGTGTGAATGCGGATCGGCCTACCATGCTGAGAGTAGGTAGCCAAGCGTTGCCCTCCTTGTGACAAGGGGTGCTGATGCCGGCGCGCGAAACAACCACTGGGGTGCTTCCCGAGGTGGAGGCGGACCGCGGTTACGGAAACAGCGCGAAGGGGAAGCGGCGCGCGACCATGGAATCGATCGCGCTCATGATACCATCTGGGGACTCATGGTCGAGTCCCCAGAGGTGATTTGGCGGGAAGTGGAATCAGTTGCCGCCGCTATTCTTCTTGATGAAGGCTTCGTATTCCTTGGGTTCGATCTTGCCGTTCTTGTCGGTATCGAACTCGGCGAAGTAGAAGAAGAGCGGGCTGCCTTGCAATTCTCCCTGCGTGATCACACCGTCGAAATCCTTGTCGAGGCTGTCGAAGAAGGGCAGATCCTTCGGCAACGGCGGCTTCACGGCCGGACGAGGTTGGGGCTGAGGCGTTGGACGCCCCCCCGGGCCAGGTCGCGGCCCCGGTCCCGGACCCGGATCGTTCGCAGCCACCTGCTGGGTGGGAGCTTCGCCCTTGGCGGCGGCCAGCAACTCGGCCTTGTCGAGCTGGCCGTTGCCGTCGGCGTCCCAGTTCTTGAAGTTCTGCTTGAAGAGCTGGTTGGCCTGGGCCTCGTCAGCGCTGAGCATGCCGTCCTTGTTCTTGTCGAAAGCGCGGAGAGCATTGCCCACTGCGCCCAGTGCCTTGTTCTCGACCTGTTTGAGATAGGTGAGCAGACGGCCCACTTCGCGTTCGTCTAGCTTCTTGTTCTTGTCGCCATCCAGCTTGGGGAAGGCGGCCGCATACTTCTCTGGCAGCTCTTCCATGGACAGGAAGCCGTCCCCGTCCTTGTCGAACATCTTGATGAACTCGGCGTTGGTGATCTTGAGCACTTCGAAGTCGTCTGCGGCCTGGGCGGAAACGGCAAAAAGCCCCGCGACCAGTGCAGGCAGGATGAATCGCTTCATGTCACTCGGCCCTTTCTTCGTGTCCCCACGAACCCCTGGAGCCGGGCAGCCGACCCCCCACTTGCCAGCCCTTGCGGCCGGCACCCTGTCAGTCAAGACTACTACGCAACTGGGCGATTGCAAATGATTCCAACGGGCCAATGAACCCGTAGACGGGATTCCTCTTGGATTCTTAGACGCCCTGGCCGCGCCATTGGTTCCCGCATCCAGTCGACAGTCTAACGCTAAGAATCATAAAAGCTTGCGCCAGCTACTCTTTTTTCTGCGTCTTCAGAAACGCTTCGTACTCCTTTGGGTCGATCTTCCCGTCCTTGCTTGTGTCGATGGCGGCAAACGCTTCCAGGATCTTCGGTTGATTCTGCAACTCTTCCTTCGTCAGCCGGCCGTCGGCGTTCTTGTCCATCGCATCAAAGAAGGGGAAGTCTTCGTTGCGGGCCGGGGCGGCATCGCCGCGCGGGCGGTCCGCGTTATCGGGACGATTGCCAAACCGGGCGGCCACCTTGCTCAACTCGTCCTTGTCGAGAAAGCCGTCCTTGTTAGCGTCGAGACGATCGAAGTTTTGTTCGAGCGGGCCCTTGGCCTCGGCCTTGCTGATCTTGCCGTCCTTGTTCGCATCGAGTTTTTCCATGGCCCGTTTGAGGAACTCGCCCGGATTGCCCGCGTTTTGCCGCAAACGCTGCAACATCTGGTCGACTTCCTTCTCGTCGAGCTTGCCGTCTTTGTTGGCGTCGATGCGGTCGAAGAACTGGGCCATGCGTTCCGGGGCTTCGGATTTATCGATCTTGCCGTCGTTGTTCTTGTCGAATCGCTTGATGAAGTCAGCCGCGTTGCCCTTGGGTAGGTCCCCTTTCTTTCGCTTCGGGGCCTGGTCCTCAGCGGCGGCCGAGACCTGAAAGACGAGTGCCAGCAGGCAGACGAACATGAGAAAGTGTCGGATCATGGCAATCCTCGTGCTGGTTAAGGGGTGATGTGGCCCCGAGGCGCGCGGAATCGCAAGCGCATCTCCTAATACTAACCCGCGAGCGGCAAGGGAGTTTCTGGGGAAATGTCGGGCGAATGGGCGAAGGAAACAAGTCATTCGCAGAGAACCCAGACAACCCATTTTACTGTCTATTTTTGCTTATTTTGCCCAGCCAACCTTCCGCTGACAGCCTGATAAGTATACAATAGTTCACATCAGCGCGGCATTCAGGCGGAAGGCATTTTGATGGAACAACCCAAGCTCTTGACTGTTGACGAGGTTGCCGACGAGTTGCGGATTGCCACACGCACAGTGTGGCGCTGGGCGGAGAGTGGTTGGCTGCCCGCGCCATTGCGGTTGGGCAGACGCGTGGTGCGCTGGCGAGCGGAAGACATCCGTCGCTTCCTGGATCTGGCTGGCAGCGAGCGTTCGCCTTGACGCGGCGCGGACGGCACGGACCCCTCTCGACATTCTTCCGTGCCGTCTCGTTGCCGCGCCTCGGCGACCGAGATGATCTGGTGCCTCACGCAGCAGGCGGCGGAAAGTCCACGTCGATGGTGTTTTCCAGGCTGACGAGCGGAAGGATGTCGCGGACGCTGTGCTGCGCCAGCTGCTTCACGTAGTAGGAGCCGGTGCGGCCGCGCAAGACAATGCGTTCGGCGGAGACCTCGATGTCGAGATCGCGAATGCGACGGCCCGTGCGACAGCGCACTTGCCGTTCCAGCAAGCCCTGCAAGACGATGGTGTCGGTCATGTCTACCTCTGCCCTGTTCGCGGAGAAGGAGTGAAATGGATGCTTCGGCCCGGTCGCCGTGATATGGGTGGCAGCGACGGAAGGCCTACAAGGAATCATTCCCCATGAAGTTTGCCCGGGCGCAGTTTTCATTCGTCTTTTGCCAGCTTCGCGCGCTTGCCCGCCTTGCGCAGCTAGCAGGCTTGACACAACCGGAGTTTATCCGTCCTGCCAGCTGTCCCAGTCTTCCCACGCTTCCTGGCTGACGGCTTTCGAGCGGCGCGTACGCTGCTCGGGCAGGACCAGGCCCAGATCTTCGAGCATCTCACGCGCCACCTTCTCACCCTCCCACGGAGTGAAGGAGGGGGCCGCCGCTCCAGCAGGTTCGCTCGGCTTCTCCAGCTCGGCTTGCAGCAGGTCGACCTGACGTTGAATCCCCTCCAGGTAGCCGCGCTGCATGTAACCGGGTGCGGGCCGAGCGACCAGCTCGCGCAGCTCGGCAGTGACGCGGCGCAGCTCGGCCACGTAAGCCGCGTGCGCCGGTCCGCCAGAAGCAGCTTCGAAGCGCCCGGCCAGCCCTTCTAGCCCGTGAATCAGTTGATGGAGTTGATCCGGCAACAGCATACGTGACGATGCTCCTATGCTTCGACCACCAGGCGCGGGCAGCCCCCCTCGGCAATGGCATAGCCGAGACGGATGACTTGCCGCAGCGCTTCTTCGTGCTGCTCGGCAGGGAGGGCCGCGACGGCGAGCCGAACGGCCGCTTCCGCTGCCCGGCGGACGGCGCCCGCATCCACGGGATCGGGATGACTATCCACCGAAGCCGCACTCCCCGCCCGCGCCGCGGCGAGCACGACCCAGGCGACCGGATCGGTGTAGTCGGCCTCGGCCACCAACGTCTCTGCCGCCTTGCGGTTTTCTTCGCTCGGATTGACCGACCAGCGTGCGGCGACGCGCAGACCGTCGCGCTGATCTGGCTTGCGCGACGGGCCAAGCAATTTCCACACGCTCAAACAGGCCCACCAGACGGCGTGGCAGGTCAGCAAGGCTCCGAAGATGCCGGCGGCATCCTCGAGCAGCCCGGCCTGGAACAGGCGGTCGACAAACTGGCGCCGGGTCATGCCGGGCTGGTACAGTGCACGCGCCCGGGCAGACAGATTCAATCCATTCAGCACCGAGGCATCCGTCCGGCGAAAAGCGCGGCGTACCATGTTGTCAGCCCCCCAGTACCGAGGCCGTGGCCGTGTCGGCTTTCAGTTTCACGGCCCGGCCGTTGATCGTGACAATGAGTCCTTCGATGGCGATGCCGGTCTGGCTGAGTTCGATCTTGCTGCCGCCAACTTGCAGGGCGACGGAGTAGGGGGACTCGATCACGATCTGCCGACCCTCCACCTTCACCGTGCCCACGAGGCCGGCATCTACCAGGATCTTGTCGAGTTCCAGCCGCACCTGCTTGAAGCCCTGCTTGAGTGTGAGCAGTCCAGTGGTCATGAGCTCGCTGCCCACGGTAATCGGTGCAGCGGGCTCGGTATTGGCAATGGTCACCCCCTGGCTGCCCCCAAGAAGGCCGATGCCGCCATCGGTGGAAAGCAAGATGCCGCCTGCGCCGCTGGCGGCAATGCCTTCGGCCGCCTCTTCACTCGGGGCAGTCAACGACTTGATGACGATCAGGGGCTCCTCGCTGTACGAGTACAGTTCCGCCCCGCCGCAGCGCACGCTCCAGACGCCATCGATGAGCGTCTCGTCGTCCGGCTTCTCCTTGTCGGAGCTCGAACTGACCGCAGGTAGGGTGAGGGCCGAAGTCGTGCCGGCCACGGCATCCTTCAGGTTCTTCCAGACTTGTTTGAGGTTGGCCTTGACCAGCTTGCGGAGCGTGGGGTCGACGAGGGCCGCCCGCACTTCCTGAGCGGCATAAGCGGTCTTGTCGGCTTCCTTCAATCCCTTGAGGTAGTGGTAGCCCTGGATCTCGGTGACCAGGAGCAGGCCGCCCGCGAGCAAGTTCAGAGCACCGAGGCCGCCCGCGACTTCAATGGTCCACGGTTCGACCCGTTCGGGCGCTGTCGCCGACGAGGCCAGGATCGTGCCCATGCTCAGCAAGCCTTGCACGCCGGCGAGGACCGATGCGAGATGATTGAGCGGATATTTCTTGGCTGCCTCCGTGCCGCTGGCGAACTTGACCTCGCGGCCGTGAATGAACTCGTAGGTTGGTCCCCAGACGAACTCGGTGGCGGCGCCCACGGTGAAGCTGAGCTCGCCCCCCACCAGGGCAATCGGCGGCGCCACGGCCACACCGCACGGAATGTTCAGTTCATTGAGCAGCCCGACGGGATTGACCGCCATGCGCCATTCGGAGCCGACCGCGAAGCTGACGCCCCAGCCCAGGAAGGCTACGCCCTCCACGCCGAAAGTCGTTTCGAAGGCCACCGTCGGCCCGAGCGACACTTCGATGCCGCGCGCTTCGTTACCCCAGTTCCAGTTGGCGGCACTGTTGTAGGTCAGTTCGAACTCGTCCTCGTGCTCCTCCGCTTCTTCCTCTTTGCCAGCCTCGTCTTCCTGCACATCACCCTCACGGTCGTCTTGCTGATGTTCCTCGGTCTCATCCTTGGCGCCCTGCACGGGCAGCGCCGTTGCTCCCGGCAGCCCACCGTGGTATTCGATGCGTGCCTTGGCTTCGCTGGTGTGGAGATGGCCCCCGGCGAGTTGATAGGTGTCGTGATCGCTGCTCAGATAGAGGTGTCCCGCACTGTGCAGCACGGCCTCTTCGTGTCCCTTGACGTCGTGAAAGACCAGGCCGTTGAAATCGACCGCGGGATTGCCCGCTGGTTCCGCACACGACTTGATGCCATTGAAGAGGGCTCCTGCGGGCAGCGCGAAGGGCGGCAGGTTGTTCGAGTTGTACACGCTGCCCACCACGAGCGGGCGGTCTGGATCGCCATCCTGGAACTCGACGATCACTTCGTGCCCAACGCGCGGCCAGAAGAAGGCGCCCCAGCGTTTGCCCGCCCAGACCTGCCCGACGCGCACCCAGCACGAACAACGCGTGTCGCTTGCCTCTTGTCGATCCCACTGGAACTTCAACTTGATGCGGCCATACTTGTCGACCGTGACGGGCTCATCGCTAAAGCCAACCACGACCGCGGTTTGCGGCCCCACAATGACGGGCCGCGCCGTTGCCAGCAGCGGCCGGTAGGGCAACTGCGCGTCGTACGGCACGGCCTGGAAGCGATTCTGGTACTGGAAAGATGCCGATGTGCCGCTGTCCGGGCTGGCCTGCACGGCTTCGTGCTCCACGCGCGTCAACAAGTACTCGCCCGCAGCATCCGGATGACGATCCAGACGGAAACGGTAGCCGGAAGTGAGCAGCCCGCAGTCGCTCGCGCCGTCGATGGTCAGGCTGTGCACCGCTTCACGCTGAGCGCGGAGATGCGCCTGTCGGCCAGGTTCGTTGAACAGCCGGTTGAATTCCGCAGCGGAGCTTTCATTGGAGTCGTGGGAAGCGGCGTCCGATCCGTTTGTCGTTATGTGATCGAAGCGATGGGCAAAACTGCTCACGTCGTCGTGTACGGCCAGACCGGCATCTGGGGCGTGCCGGAAACGATACGTGGTCTGTCCGCTGCTCACCTGCTCGGGCACCAGCGCTTCCGCTTCCAGCCGCTGGCCAAACACCTGGAAATGACGATCGCCCACCGAGTGCTTGTCGGTACAGACATTCTGCGACACGAGCCAGCGGAAGACTCTGCCCTGGCCAGACTCGTGCTCGCCATCAACGAAGTTCACGGGCGGCAGTTCGGCGGGCACGACGGGCACATCGCTGACGACCAGCACGTCGTGGCCTTCCTCGTGGCGGAAGTGATAACACAGCCCTTCTTCTTCCATCAACCGGCTGACAAAGGCAAAGTCGCTTTCGCGGTACTGCACGCAAAAGGGCCGCGTCAGCGTGCCCGCGGGTGAGTCGTTCAGCAGCAATCGCACTTGCAGCCCGGGCAAGCTGTGCAGCACTTCTTCGAGAATCTGCGGTACCGTGTGATCCTGGAAGGTTCGGCTGCGCACACGTTTGCTGAGCAGCCAGGCACGGGGCACCATCTCGGCCCGGTAGCGCACGTGTGGGTTCGCGCCATGCACGTGCGGGCCGCGCGTCAGCTTGCTGATGATGCCGTGAAACTCCCGGACGCGGTCTTCTTGGCGCAGGCTCACGGTGCAAGCCTGCCCGAGGATCCGGGCGATGGCCGCCGGTTCTGCATTGCCGAAGGCCAGTAAGTCGAGCTCGAAGCGGAAGAGTTGGCTGATCCCTTCCACACACGAGCAGCGTTCGAGGAAGAGGTCCAGGTCGAAGGTATGTGCGCGAAAGGCCAACGGGCGGACACCAAATGGCTGGTCCACATCAACTCCCATGGTTAAGGAAGCTGCCGCAACCCGCCCTCATGCTATGGGAAACCCGACTGTCGGCCACGTAATGAAACCGACGCGACGAATCTTCACGACCCGCGCGGCGGTACGATACAATGACCAGAGGTCCCACTTACATGCCGACTGCCCTGCGGCTTCGCCTGCTGCAACGAGGAAAAAAGCATGGCCGACGCCATTGTTCGCGTTCGCAATATCCACAAGTTCTTCGTCCGAGGCAGTGAGCGCATCGATGTGCTCGACGACCTCAGCCTCGAGGTCAAGACCGGTGAGTTCATCGGTCTGATGGGGCCATCCGGCTCGGGCAAGACCACGTTGCTCAACCTGATTGCCGGCCTCGACGGACCGTCGACGGGCGAGGTCTGGGTTGGCGACGAGCTCGTGTCGGCCATGACCGAGGTCCAGCTGACGCGCTGGCGCACGCGGCACATTGGCTTCATCTTCCAGTTCTATCACTTGTTGCCCGTGCTCACGGCCTACGAGAACGTGGAGCTGCCCTTGCTGCTGTTG
>JBFWSD010000115.1:0-10569 GCA_050248575.1 Gemmataceae bacterium | reverse complement strand
CCCCTGAACCGGCCGTTCGTGGCGATTGCCTACCACGCTCTCGGGCAGCCCATGTTGCAACTCTACGATGCCACCACCGGCACGCCGGTGCGGCGCTTCACGGGCCACAGCGAGCAGATTCGCAGCCTGGCCTTCTCGGCGGACGGCCGCTTCCTGGCCAGCGTGGCCGAGGACCAGAGCATCTGCGTCTGGCCGCTCGTCAAGCTCGACAAGTGGGTCATCGACAAGGTGGGCATGTTGCCCGGGCTGGCGGTGAAGAACCTGCTCGTGGTGGATCGGGCCGCCCCCGCCAACAAGCTGCAGGCTTACGACGTCGTCGAAGGCATCGTTCGCAACGGCGAGCTCGAGCCTTACTTCTCGCTGCCCAAGCTGTACGGCGAACTGCTGGAGATGAAACCGGGCAGCACCGTCAAGCTGCGAGTGCGTCGGCCCGGCGGCGCCGAGATGGACGTCGACATCCCGGTCAATCGCGGCTTTGTCGACCGGACGCGCGTCTTGTTGCTGGGTCTGGGCGAACACAGCCCGCTGGCCCTGGCCAGCCTGGCCAACCTGGGTGACCGATCGTCGCCCTTGACTGGCCTGGTCCTCAAGTATGCTCCTGCCGTGGCCATCAGCCCCGACGACAAGCTGGCCAAGGGGGACGTCATCGAGTCGATCGCGGAAGGGAACAATGCTGCCAGCTCGATTTATTCGGCCCGCGAGTTCTACGAAGGGATCGCCCACATGAAGCCGGGCACCAAGGTGCGCCTGGGCGTGCGGGGCAAGGGGGCCATTGTCCTCGAGGTCGGGCAGGGGAGCGACGAACGCAAACCGCTCTTCTCCTTGTTCGTCAATCGCGCCGAGAAGATCGCCGACTGGGAATGGGTGGGCTGGAGCCCGTTTGGCCCGTACGAGGCCAGCGACCGCCAGGCAGAGCGGCACATTGGCTGGCATTTCAATACCGGCGATCCGCTGCGTCCGGCCAGCTTTGCCCTGGCGGATCAGTATCGCAAGGAATACTACCGGCAAGGGATTCTGCGCGACATGATCTTGCGTGGCGACCTGGCGGCCGCGCTGCACGAATGGGACGAGCGGAACCTGGCCAGGCCGTTGCCCCCGCCGCGCATGACGCTTTATGTCGACGCGGTCGGCCCCAATCCGGAAGCGCGCAATGCCCTGGGGCAGGTTGTGACGCGGGAAAACCCCGCGGTCTTGAAACTGGCCATCGATGACTTCCCGTTCGAACGCATCGAGAGCATTCAGTGGCAGGCCGACAACGGCCCGCTGCAGGATTTCGAGCCGGGCGTGGGCCGCGAACGGAAAGTGGAACTGCCGCTGCAGCGCGGCGCGGTCCGCTTGCGGGCCGTGGTCAGGACCTACGAAGTGCCCGCCCGCGAATACACGCAAGAATTGATGGTCCGCTTCATCCCGCCGGCGCCGGTGCTCAAGCCGGGCACGCCGCGTTTCGATGTCGTGCGCGACCCGGCCTACACCGTCAAGGCGGTGGCCGCCCAGGTGCAGCCCGGCCAGGAAGTGACCATTCACCTCGATCACCGCGCCGGCGGCAACAAGGTCGGCGAGCGCGACTGGTCCATCGCCAAGGGCCAGGGGGACAAGCCCGAAGCGTTGCCCATCGAGGCCAAGATCAAGTTGCAGCCCGGCCACAACTTCATCGAGGTGGTGGCCGTCAACAAGGGCGCCGACGACAAGGACCTGGAAACCACCCGGCTTACCTGGGTCATCGAGCACGTGGCCCCCGAGGTCAAGGTCGCGCCCCCGCAGATCGTGCTCGAGCAACTGCTGCCCGTCAACGCGGCCGCCGCGGGCGAGCAACCCGTGACCATCGAGCCGGGCCGCACCGTCGTCGTCAACGAATCGCCGTTGCGCTTGCTCGGCCGTATCAATGCCACCGACGTGCTGGCCAGCGCCAATGTCAAGGGGCAGGCCCTCGCCGGCTTCACCCCGGGCAAGGACAAGACCTTCGCCATCGCCCAGGAACTCACCCTCGAACCGGGCGAGCAGACCATCACCATCAACGCCAAGGCCAACCGCAGCGAGGCTTCGTCGATGAGCCTGACCATCGACTACCGCCCGAAGCTGCCCGAGCTGGTGATGACCACGCCCGCGGCCGGGGCCATGATGTACGACGAGGGCAAGGGCGTCGGCCCGCTCGACGTGCGCGGCACCGTGCACCGCCGCAACAGCCATCCGGCGCGTGGCGAATTGCTGGTGAACGGCAAGCCCATGGCGATCGACCTTGGCGCCGCCGAATGGCATCTCCAGGTGCCCGAGCTGAGCCTGGGCCTCAATCGCCTGCAACTGCGTCTGACCAATCAGTGGGGCCAGGCCTGGACTTCCGACGCGGTGCTGGTGCGCCGCGTGCGGCCGCCCCACGACATCCGCTTCGACGCCGTCAAGAAGGTCGAGCAGCCCCTCGTCGACCTGCTGGCGCGCGTGGACTCGCCGCTGCCGCTGATCCGTGAAACGATCAAGGCCGACGTGGATGGCCGCGACATCTTCAATTTCGAGATCGTGCTGCCCGCCAACCTCGACGGCAAGTGGGGCATCCGCCTCAAGGACGTGCCGCTCGAGGCGGGCCAGCCCAACAAGGTGCGCGTCTGGGTCAGCAACCCCGAAGCACGCTGCCGGCAACCGGGCGAAGTCGCCGTCGCCTTCGTGCCCGTGGTCAAGCCGCCCGCACAGGCAGAGGTCCGCTTCGTCGATCCGCTCAACGAGATCAACGTGGTCGATCCCGACCTGCCCGTGCGGATCCGGATCAAGTCGGAAAGCGCCCTCAAGCGCGTGGAACTGCTCCGCGAAGCGGGCCGCGACGTCGGCCGCACCACCTTCGACCTGACCGGCAAGAAGCCGGATGCCCAGGGGGCCTACGAGTTCCAGACCGTGCTGCGGCTGGCCCCGCGCGAGAACCGCCTCCGCGCCATCGCCGTCAACGCTGGCGGCGAACAGGAAACCGACCTGGTCGTCAACTACCTCTACATGCCGGTGCGTCTCGAGATGGACGGGCTGGCGCCGTTCGGGCAACCGAACAAGAGCCTCGAACCGCGCAAACTGCCGGACGGCCGCCTGGTGTTCGAGGACAAGGCGGGCCAGGCCCGCATGGTGCTCCGCGGCCGCGTGTTGTGGAGCAAGGAAAACGACGAGCAGATCCGCAAAACGTCGATGGTGCGCGTCTACGTCAACGGCTTCCAGCAGCTGCCCGCCCAGCTGAAACCGGCCACCGGCGACGGGCGCGAACGCCGTTTCGAGGCCGAGCTGTTGCTCAACCGCGCTCAAGACAACGTCGTCGAGATCGAGCTGCCCACCCTCAAGCAAGACTCCAGCAATCGCCGCGAGTTCAACCTGGCCTGCGCCAAGCCCGAGGAGGGCCAGCGCCTGCACCTCCTTATCGTCGCCGTGGGCGAAAAGAACAACCAGGGGCTGATCGACCAGGCCTTGCTGTCGCTGCGGGCCACCCGCGACAAGGGCCAGATCAAGACGCCGGCTTTCGCGCAGGTGCGCGTCTACGGCCCGCTCACCGACTTCGTCACGCCGGAGCACGTCTTCACGCAGCTCTGCCTCATCAAGAAGACCATCGACGTGCTGGCCTCGCAAGGGTCCCCCAACGACGTCGTCATGGTCTACTACCAGGGTGGCGAGGCCGTGCAAAACGACGGCAACGTCTTCGAGACCAGCCTGAGCAAGTATGACAAGGAGCTGCGCCGCTCCGGCATCAGCCTGGGCGGCCTGCAAGACTTCTTCGACGAGACCCTCGGCGCCAAGCTGCTCTGGCTCGACGTCGCCAAGGTCCCCAGCAAGGACGAGCTGGGCAAGGATCAGGTGGCCAAGATGGCCCCCGACACCTACTTCAACGTCCTCCGTTACCGCTGGCTGACCAAGGGCGCCCAGGGCGACGGCTCGCTCATCGGCGACCTCGGCAAGGCCATGCAGAAGGACAAGGCCGGCTTCCTGCAAACCGTCAGCGCCCAGGTAGCCGACCTCTACAAGCAGACCAAGGCGCCGGTGGCCTACGATAGCTTCGTGCCCGACGGCCTCGAGAAGCTGCTCGTCGACCGCAAGGAGTAGGCAGCCGTCAGGTCAAACGCCAATCAACCCGAAGCGCCAGCGAGGAATACCCGCTGGCGCTTCTTCGTTCTTGTCCAGAAGTGCAAATCCGCGCGCATCCGCGCATGCAGTCCGCGTCGATCCGCGGGCGTATCTGGGCACATCGGGCGCTGTCACGAGGAATGGGCCGTTTCGGCCAGCACACCCGGGGCCGCCGATTTCGAGTGGTCGCGCCCGGCGTAGACGCCGAAATCGTGGAACCAGAAGCGCTTGGCCAGACGATAGAGCCAGCTCTTTTCGGGAATCTCCTGCCCGGGATTGAACTGCGAGGTGCGAACCTGCAGGGCAGCGAGCTCGGCGAGGGCCGTGCCACGCACGGTCGCATCGCGGGCACCATGACGCTCGACCAGCTGCTTGAGCAGGTCGGGCCGTTCCAGCACGATGCAGCCCCGCGTGGTCGAGGCGGCCAGCTCACGGAAATCGCGCAGGAACTCCGATTGCAGGAACTTGTCGCGCAGATGCCGCGGATCCTCCGCCGTCGAGTGAATCGACTCTCTCGTGAACTGCACGATCGGGCAGGGTTCGATGTCGCCCCACGGATTGATGTGATGCGTGATGCCGGTGGCGGCCGGGCACAGGGCTTGCCCCTGCCCGTCGAAGTAGGCATCGACGATGATGATCGGTTTCCTGGCCCGCATCTCGACCACGAACTTGCGCGCCTTCAGTTGCTGCTCGGGTGTCAGGCAGAGTTGCGGATTGGCGTCCGGCCCCATCGGCCGATACACGTGAAACCAGGTGTAGAGGACGCCCATCTCGATGAGGCGATCGACCCAGGTCTCGCTGAGCAGGTCGTCGATGTTGGTCTGGCACAGGCTGGTGCAGACGCCGGTGAAGACATGGTTGTCGAGGCAGTTGTGCAGCCCCGCCATGGTCTTGCTGAAGACGTCGCTACGCCCGCGCCGCTGGTCGCTGATGATCTCGTTGCCTTCCACGCTGATGAGCGGCGTGACGTTGCCCAGTTGCCGCATGCGCCTGGCCCGCTCGGGCGTGATGAACTGGCCATTGGTGAAGATCTGGAAGTAGCAGCCCGGGTGCTCGGCAAGCATGTCGAGCAGGTGCGGGTGCATGAAGGGCTCGCCGCCGACGATGCCGAAGAAGACGTTGCCCATCTCGCGGGCTTCGCGGACCAGCTTGTGAAACGCGGGCGGCTCGATGATCTGTTGCTTGGCCGACACGTCTACCCAGCAGCCCTGACAGCGCAGGTTGCAACTGTTGATGATCGAGACATAGAGGAACGGGGGGAAGACCTGCCCTTTGCGCAAGCGGCGCTTGTGCTTCTCGACCGACAGGGCTCCCTTCACGCCCATGTTCCAGGCCAGCTTCCAGAGCAACCGCTTGTCGGTTTCAAACAGGAGGCGCTTGGTCAGTTTCAGGAGCATCGGTGTCGCCTCGGGTGGTGTCGGTCTCGGGTGGGTTCGGCGTTTCATCAGCAGGCGCGGTCACGGCCTCCACTTCAGCAACCGGCTCGAGTGCGGCTGCTTCGTCTGGTACATCAGGTCCAGGGGCAGCGGCCCCAGGGTCTGACTGCTGCGTGCTCTGTTTCCTTGCTTCCGGATCCGGATACGACAAGCGGGCCGGTCGCTTCTCCTCGATCAACTTCATCTGATACTGGCGCTCCGGATCGCCGCCGCGCACGCAACGGCAGCGGTGGGAGACGACGTGCCCCGGCGTCCATTCCTTGCGCCGGCACGACGGGCACTCCCAGAAGCGCCGGGCGTGATACTTCAGCTTGCCGCCCGGTCCCTTCATTGATCATCCATCGTTTGGTACGTGTTCATTCTTATCCATGTTCCGCGAGCCAGCGTTCGGCGTCAAGCGCCGCCTGGCAGCCGCTGCCCGCCGCGGTCACCGCTTGCTTGTAGTAGCTGTCGGCCACGTCGCCGGCGGCGAACACGCCTTCCACGCTGGTGTGGGTGCGGAAGGGGATCTTGCGAATCAGGAAACCGTGCTCGTCGGTCTCGAGCTGCCCCTCGAGAAAGTCCGTATTGGGGGTGTGGCCGATGGCCAGGAACATGCCGCCCGCTTCCACTTCGTGGGTCTTGCCGTCGAGCGTGCTCTTGAGACGCACGGCGGTCACGCCGTCGTCGTCGTTGCCCAGGACCTCGTCCACCACGTGATTCCACTTCATCTCGACCTTGGGATTGGCGAGCAGCCGCTCTTGCATGATCTTGGAAGCGCGGAGCTGGTCGCGGCGGTGGGCCACGTATACCTTGCTGGCGAACTTGGTCAGGTACGTGCCTTCCTCGACGGCCGAGTCGCCGCCGCCGATGACCACGAGCGGGCGGTTCTTGAAGCGGGGCAGCGCCCCGTCACAGACCGCACAGGCCGAGACGCCGTTGTTCTTGTACTTGGTCTCGGAGGGCAGCCCGAGATAGTTGGCCCGCGCGCCGGTGGCGATGATGACGGCCTGGGCCTCGATGGCTTTGCCTTCCAGGCTGGCCAGCACGAAGGGCCGCTTCTTGAAGTCGACCTTGACGATGTCGTCGGTGATGATGCGCGTGCCGAAATTGACGGCCTGCTGCCGCATGTATTCCATCTGTTCCGGGCCGAACGCGGCCCGCTTGCCCTGGTGGACGTTCTTGCCCTCGTAAAGGCCGATCAGATTGTAATAGCGCTCCTCGGGCAGGGCCGACTTGGAAAACTGCTTCAACACGTCGTTGTCCACGTGCGGCCAGCCCGGGAAGTTCTCGACCTCGGTGGTCAGGTTGAGCTGGCCAAGGGGCAGGGTGCCGTCGATGCGGTTCTTCTCGGTGACGGCCCCTTCGAAGACGAGCGGCTCGAGATTGGCGCGGGCAGCGTAGATCGCTGCCGTCCAGCCCGCGGGACCCGAACCGATGATGACCACCTTCTCTGCCATGAGCATTCCTCCTGGGGCGTAGACGCTGCCGATTCTGTCGAAATTCTAGGGGCGGCGAAAGCCGGGTCAACTTCGCGGCCGTGCGGGCTGCATAGAGTTGTCCGCCGCGCGAAGGAATGTTGCCTGACGAAACTCTGCCGGCAATCGGGTTTGAGGCCAGCGCCCGCCCACCTTGTTTTGCCACGAAGTGCGCGGATTGGTCTTGTCACGCGACTTCGCGTGATAGCTTTGTGTAGCCATTCGGGACCTTGACCCACACCCGAGTTGCACATCCAGAAACGAGCACCTGATGCTGCGAATCGCGGCGTGCACCGCAGCGTCGGGCTCTTCACGAGAGGAGGTCTTCCGTATGAGAAATGGTCTGTTGGCGTTCGCGGCGCTTGCGGCACTGAGCATGGTGACGCCGGTGCGGGCCGACTGCGGCGGCTCCTGTTGCGGCACGAGCTGCGCCCCTTCCTGTTGCGTCGTGGTCGATGATTGTTGCTGCAAGAAGAGCTTCTGTGAACGGCTCAAGGAGCGCTTCAAGCGAAAGAAATGTGATGACTGCTGCGAGCCCTGCTGCCCGCAGCCGGTGTGCTGCAAGCCGTGCTGCCCGCCTCCTAGCCCGAAGTCCGTTTGCTGCGCCACGGTCTGCTGTGACCCGTGCTGCTGCGAGACGAAGTGCAAGCGTTCGTTGCGCGATCGTTTCCGCGACTTCTGCGCCAAACGCAAGAAGTGTGACGATTGCTGCTGCCCGCCGCCCTGCTGCACCCCGACCTGCACGAGCGGTTGCTGTCATTGATCGGTGTGAGGTGCCCCGCGCCCGGGCCATCACCTGACTCGCCGCCGAGGCGGCCGATGCAAGCCATCGGCCGCCTCGGTTCGTTTTTGCTCGCCGCTTGCCCGCGCAGGATGAGCCCTTCGCTGGCTGTTCCGGTTCGAATCCACGCGAACATCCAACAGCGACTCTCAAGATCCTGCAGCGCACCGAAATTCGAGTCTTCTTGTCTTGCTCACGGCATCAGCCAGGGGGCCACCTGCTTGTGCAGGAAGCCCGGCATGCTCGTGCCCAGGTGCGTGCCCAGGTGGCCCAGCATGATCATCTCTGGCTTCCAGGACACCTGCACCAGGCGGTCGTAGAGCTTGCGGTCCCCGGGCGCCAGATAGGCGGGCACATCGAAACCGAGCAGCCCGGCCGCCGGGCCGTAACGCCGATCCACGGTGCCGAACTGGCTCGTGCCCAGCCCGAGAATGATGTAGTCGCCGTGCGAATAGAAGGAGACGATCTGCCCGGCCGCGCGGAGGGCCGGCCGCAGGTCGTAGCTGGGCGCCACCGCGGGCGACAGGAGCACGATGCGCTCGAGGCAATCGCTGGGCAGCAGCTCGGCGGCCGCGAGTGCCAGCCCGGCGCCGCCGCTCTTGGCGAGCAGATACACCGGGCAGCCCGGATTGGCCGTGCGATAACGTTCCACCTCGTCGCTGAGCGACTTGGCCTTCTTCATGAGATAACGATGGTCTTGCAGGTCGCGCAGGATCTTGCCCCGGCCATGGGTCCACTCGAAGACGCGGATCTCATGCGGCACGCCGACGCGCGGAAAGACCAGGGTGGACACGCAACCGAGGACGTCGCCGCCCCCCACGCCATCGATGACGAACACTACCCCGCTGCGCGTGCCGGACTTGCCCGCCACGGGCTCCTGCGCCGGACACACGACCGGTGCCAAGGCCAGCAACAGCACGATCAATTCTTTCTGCATGGCTCACCTCGCACGACCTGCGCCTGCCGACGCGCCAGTCGGCAAGCTTCCCGGGGCCGTGGCTGTACCCCAAGCTCACGCCAGGGTCAATGCGAAGCGTCGACGTGGGGCAGGTTGGTAACCTGCCGAGCGACAATACTCAGCTGTGGCGCTGGGCGTGGCAGGTTGAAAACCTGCCCCACATGTGTTACTTGCGCCGCTTGCCCTCGACCTCCGGGTTCACCCAGGCGGGCAGCTTCTCGCCCTTCAAGCCCGCCAGCAGGTTGCGGGCACAGATGTCCGCCATGGCGTTTCGCGTGCCCACCGTGGCGCTGGCAATGTGCGGGGCCACGATCACATTGGGCAGCTTCAAGAGCGGATCGCTGGGATCGGGGGGCTCAGGATCGGTCACATCGAGCCCGGCCGCGAAGATGTCGCCGTTCTTCAAGGCGTCGTGCAGATCCTTCTGATTCACGAGCGGCCCGCGGGCACTGTTCACGAAGACCGCCGTCTTCTTCATCTTCTTGAAGGCGGCCGCGTTGAACATGCCGCGCGTCTTGTCGTTCAGGTCGGTGTGTACCGAGACGAAGTCGGACTCGCGCAACAGCGTGTCGACATCGACCTGCTTGGCTTGCAGGTCCTGCTCGGCCTTGTCGCTCTTGTAGAGGTCGTAGTAGAGGATGTTCATGTCCCAGCCGAGGCGGCAGCGGCGGGCCATCGCGTAGCCGATGCGGCCCATGCCGACCACGCCCAGCGTCTTGCCGGCCAGGTCTTGCCCGAGATGGCCGAGCGGCTCCCAGGTCTTCCATTTCCCGGAGAGGGAATAAGCGTGCCCGGCCGCCAGATGCCGGGCCGCTCCGATCAGCAGACAGAAGGCCATGTCGGCCGTGGCGTCGGTAAGGACGCCAGGGGTGTTGCCCACGCAGATGCCGCGTTCAGTGGCTGCCGGTATGTCGATGTTGTTGAAGCCCACCGCGAAGTTGCTGACCACCTTGAGCTTCGGCGCCGCGTCGAGCAGGGCCGGATCGATCTTGTCGGTGAGCAGCGAGACCAGCCCGTCGCAGTCCTTGATCTTGCTGCGGATGAGGTCGTAAGGGGGCGGCAGCGGCTCGGTCCAGATCTCGGCATCGCAGCCCGCCTTGATCTGTTCCAGCCCGGCGTCGGGGATGATCCGCGTGACAAACACCTTCGGCTTGGCCATGTCTCGCACCTCGGTGGGGGGAAGCGGGCGACAAGGTGAGTTTACTCGCTGCTGCCCGGCGTGGCGACTTGCGATTCGCTCCGCCTGTCTCATACTCAAACTGGTTTCGCCCTGCCCCGGCCTGGAGTGATCATGATCCGCGCCAGAAGATTCGCGTCTCATCTGCCCCGTCAGAGACAGACAAGAGTGACACACAACTTTGCCCGGTGCGGGCGATAATCAAGATAAATACGCGATTGAGTGCACACGGCGATTTGGAGACGGCTACTGGCGGCATGGACCCGTCACGCACGCCGAAACGCGAGCGCAGCATGGCCTGGTCCCTTGCACACTCGGCGTTTGGCGATTTTCCCCATAAGTCGAGGAGCCGCGGTGAGAAGGGGCGATTGTACAACAGGCGTCGGTGTGCAAGCGAAAGTGTGCAAGCGGCAGGGGGAGCATCGAGTCGCCGTCAGCCGGCAGCCCGTTTGGTCCCGGGTGCCCTTTTTGATGGCATCCGTGTCAGACCTCTGCTATACCAGAAAGGACCACAAACACGCGCAGCGCCCGCCTGCGCATCTCGTGAATCTACCGTCATCGAGGGAGGGAGAGATACATGGCACGCAAGAGTGTCGATCGTCGCGATTTTCTGAAGACGAGCGCGGTGGGGGCGACGGCCTTGTCGCTGTCGGCCGCCAGTGCGAAGCGCGTGTACG
>JBFWSD010000114.1:0-10578 GCA_050248575.1 Gemmataceae bacterium | reverse complement strand
TTTGCATATGCAAAAGTTACCGCGCCTGGTCATCGAACCCGTACAACCACCCAGAGGGACGAATCGGCTGCGTGAGTGAGGATTTCGGCGTCATCTCGCTCGACACCGTTGACCATCATCGTTACATCTGAATGGCGCAACACCATCGGGGCGAGGAGTCGAACATGACCAGACCCATTTCACTGGCGTGCCTGGCACTGTTACTGGTTGCCGCCAACTGGCCGGGCTGGCGCGGGCCGGGCGGGACCGGGATCTCCCCGGAGCAAAGCTTGCCCGTCAAGTGGTCTGATACCGAGAACGTGCGCTGGAAGGTCAAGCTCGAGGGGGCCGGCGTCGGCACTCCGGTTGTCTGGGGCGACCGCGTCTTCCTGACCGCTTCCGACGGCCGCCTCGACGATCAGCTCCACATCTATTGCTTCAGCGCAGACGAAGGCAAGCAACTCTGGCACACGCGCCTGTTCGGTTCCGGGCGGCCCGAGTGGTACTTCCCGGCGGGCGGCATGGCCATCCCCACGCCGGTCAGCGACGGCAAGCTGCTTTATGCCCTGTTCGGCTCAGGCGACCTGGTCTGTGTGGATCTGGACGGGCAGCCCGTCTGGGTGCGTTCACTCGCGGAAGAATACGGCGTCTTTCGCAATCGCTGGGGGATGGCAGCCTCGCCCCTCCTGGTCGACGACGCCTTGATCGTGCAGGTGGACGAGTCGGGCAAGTCGTACCTGCTTGCGGTGGCAGCGAAGACGGGCAAGACCATCTGGAAGACGGCCCGCGATACGGGAGTGAACTGGACCAGCCCGGCCGTGGCCGAAGTGAAGGGCAAGAAGCAGATCCTGTGCAGCGGCACCTATCGCGTCGAGGGCTACGATCTCGCCACGGGCAAGGAACTGTGGCGCGTGGACGGGCTGCGGCAACAATGCGTGCCCACGCCGGTTGTTGCCGGCGATCTCGCTTACGTCGCCTCCGGGCCGAAGGGGACGACGTTTGCCATCCGCCTCGACGGCGCCACGGGCAACCTCACCGACTCGCACATCGTGTGGAAATCGGTGCGCGGCACGCCCGGCATCCCGACGCCTATCCGTTACGGCGCTTATCTCTTCCAGATCGACGACGCCGGCTTCGGCACCTGCCTCGACGGCGGCACGGGCAAGGAAATCTGGCGCGAACGCATCGGCGGCCGCTACCAGGCCTCGGTAATCGCCGGCGCGGGCAAGCTCTACTACACCAGCCTCGACGGCGTGGTCACCGTGGCCAGGGCCAACCCGAAGTTCGAGGTGCTCGCCAAGAACCGCATGGGCGAAAGCATCGTGGCCACCCCCGCGATCGCCGACGGCCGCATCTACATCCGGGGCAAAGATCACCTCTACTGCATCGAAGAAAAGGCGGGCCGCTGACTCAGCCGCGCCGCAACCGTCGTTTCGAGTATTTCGAGTGTTGCGTCTGTTTCGATATCGTGCTAGATTGGGGGTGGAAGGAGATACCAATGGCCACCCTTGCTGGCGAGAGATTCGAGACGGTCGCGCCCTCGGAGGCGGAAGCTCAGCTGGCCCGTGAATCCAGCCGCCGCCTCGCCACCCACAAGCTGGGACGGCGTTCCAGCGTCCGCATCCAGCTTCTCGACGATGGCAAGCAGGCCGAAGCCATCGACGTGCCCGCCTCCGCCGTGCGGCTGTTCCTGCATCTGCTCACCGAGATGTCGCAAGGCAACGCCGTCACGTTGATTCCGACGCACGCGGAACTGACCACGCAGCAAGCTGCCGATCTGCTGCATGTGTCGCGGCCCTACCTGGTCAAGCTGCTCGAGGAGGGCAAGATCCCTTGCCGCACCGTGGGCAAGTACCGTCGCGTCCGCTTCGACGACCTGATGGCCTTCAAGCGGAAGGATGACGAGGCCCGGGCCAAGGTTGTCGACCAGCTGGCCGCCGAAGCTCAGGAGCTCGGGATGGGCTACTGATGGACGTCCCCGTCACAGCCGTCTATGACGCAAATATCCTCTACCCCGCGCCGCTGCGCGACCTTTTCATAAGGCTCGCGCAATCAGGGCTGGTGCGCGCGAAATGGACAGATACGATCCACGAGGAATGGCTTCGTAGCGTCCTCAAGGACAATCCGCAGCTCTCGCCTGAGCGGCTGGCCCGCACTCGAGTCTTGATGAATGAGGCTGTCCGGGACTGCCTCGTCACCGGCCACGAAAGCCTGATCGACTCGGTGTCGTTGCCCGATCCCGACGATCGTCACGTTCTGTGTGCCGCAATCCGCGCCAGCGCGGATGTTATCGTGACCTGCAATCTCAGGGATTTTCCCGCAGAAACACTGGCCCGCTACGACATCGAGTCCATCCATCCAGATGAGTTTCTCGGCGGGCTCCTGCAGGTCGATCCTGGTGCGGTCTGTTCCGCCGTCAAGCAGCAGCGTGCGAGCCTCCGCAACCCGCCGAGGACGGTTGAAGATTTGCTGACAACCTTTGAGGGCCTCGGGCTGACCCAGACAGTTGCACGATTGCGTCAGTTTGCCGATCTCTTATAGCTCTTACGTCCGCTGCTCCTCGTGGCCAGGGCCGACCCGAAGTTCGAGGTGCTCGCCAAGAACCGCATGGGCGAAAGCATCGTGGCCACCCCCGCGATCGCCGACGGCCGCATCTACATCCGGGGCAAGGATCACCTCTACGGGCCGCTGACCTCAGCCGCGCCGCCGTTGCTCAAGGTAGGATTCGGCTCACATCACGCAGCGCGTCGACTTCCTGTCTCAAGCGGCTTGCCTCTTCATTCGACAGTTGCTTCTGGCCAAGCCGAACCTGGGCCGCCGTCAGGAGCCTATCAAAGCATCGGCGGTGCACATCGCGGGTTGCCTCAAGACGCAGTTTCTGCCAGCGAGAATGTGCGGCAGCTACCGTATCCGTCGGCACCGACTTCAGAAACTCCGGGGCACACGCCGGCAACAATGCGACGTCTCCCACCATATCCAGGAGTGTCTGTGGATTCAGCAGACTCTCCGCCCGGGCATGTGGTTGCTTCAGATGGATGCGCAGAAGAAGTGGTGCCACGGAGGCGCTGGCCAGCTCGAGGTATTCGGCGTGCTTCCCTTGCAGGAGCAGTAACTGTCCAAGGACGAGGGCGGCACTCAATCGCTCCCGCTCGCCTCTCGTGGCAGCCAGTCTACCGCGGAAATAGCTTTCGCCGTCTTCAACTGCGTCCAGACTGAGGAACACCTCCGCGGCATAGAGGTCGCGAAACAAGGGTGCGAAGACGCCATCCGGCGCCAGCACCTCACGCAGCATCCCTTGCAGTATTTGCTCGCCAGGATTGCGATTGTTTGCGGTGGTCGTCGCAGGCAAGAACGTCTTGGTGTAGCGTTCCAGCATCGCGCGTGCCTCGTCGTCCCGACCGAGCTTTGTCAAACAGTAGTACTGAAAGAAGGTAGAGTCGCCTCGTCCGTCGAGGTCCTGGAGCATCGCCAGGGTCTGACGCGGTGATGGCGCCGCGACGGCTGGCGACTGCTCGCGCTCAGCTGCGCTGTACCAGCGCCATGCTTCGGCGTAATCACGTTTGAGAAGATGGTAATGGCCGATCTGAGCTTTTTCGTGAGCATTCACGGCCAGCCAGCTCAGTTTGCCGGTCTTGGGGTCGAGTAGCGCCGCAGGATCGCCTGGTTGCAGACTGCGGCCGATGAATTGCGACACCCAGGAGCGATGGGTTGGCGCGAATGTCACCCACAGGGAAAGCTGTTCGTCCCGCGGCGACCATTGCGGAAAGGTGACGCGCATGCCGGAGAAGACTTCGTGGCCAGGCTCATTGCCGGCCCCGTCCGCGAGGAACACCGCATCGCGAGCCTTGCGGTCCGGTAGTAGGAGGAACGCCCACCCCGGGCCCTCGGTGAGCGGAATGCGGTCAGGAACGATGTAGGCAAGGTGCTTGCCGCCGACGCTCCAGCCCACGAATTGCCGCACTGGACGAGAATTGACCGGCGGCCCAGGCTCCACTCCTGGCCGAAGGAGAAGCAATGCCGGTTCCTGGCCATCACGCACCAGGCCGAGCTGTTCGCCGCTGGCGGCCCAGCACAGGTCGCGGAAGGGAGTTTTTCCGTGCGCCAGCAACTCGAGCTTGCGCGTGGCGAGATCACCGAGGTGCACGAAATACGCTGGCCTTTCTTGATCGGTAACCGGCGGGCGCGAGGACACGAAGGCGAATTGTTTCGCGTCCGGGGTCCAGGCGGGCCGGGTCGCGCGCAGCCGCTCGATGAGCGAAGGCAACTCACCCTGTGCGAGCTGTTGGGTTCCCGGCACGTGCCACCACTCGTCCTGCTCTGGCCTACCGATCCAGATCCCGTCGTTGTTCTGCGGTTTGTTTGCGCTGCCGAGTACGCAAACCAGATGCTTGTTGTCCGGTGCAAAGTCGAATAGCAACGCCGCCGAACTGTGCGGAAAGAGCCGCTCAGATTTTCGGCTCGCCAGGTCGAAGACGAACAGCGCATGCGGGCCGCCGGCGATCTCTTGCACATGGAGTAACCGGTGGCCGTGCGGATGCCAGCGGACCGCAAGGTTGGCGGCCACGTATCCAACGTGATCGACCGTGGATTCGAAAAGTGCAGTCGGCGGAGATGATTCACCGGGTGTCCGGTTCATGCAACCAGCAAGTGTAAATGACCGCACGCCGATGATGGATGTTCCCCGCAGGATCGTTGCGGAAGAGCAGCGGTAGCGCCGTACCGGGCTGGACATCGGCGTCGCGGGCGGTGGTGAAGATCATGCGTCGCCCGTCCGGACTCCACAGCGGAGAACTGGTGGCGATCACTTCAGGACCGGGCTGAAAAACCTTGAAGAGTCCCTGGCCGTCTTTCCTGGCGACGAAAACACCGTCGTTACCGTGCTGAAAACCAACAGTGCTGCCGTCTTGCGCGAAGTTGATGTGGCGATCTTCGCGAACTGGTTGACCACAACCGGTCATGGTTGCCGCAATCCAGGCAAGGTGGGCCGTGACCCACCATCGGCGCAGCTGGGAGCGCATGGCAATACTCCTGTGTGATCGGGCGCAGAGAGAGGCCGGTTTTAGGATCCCGATGTTCTGGAAAAATTCCCGGCGCATGTAGCTCGCCGCTCAGGGGGGGCCGCCTGCACACGGAAAGATCTCGTCCAGGGGCACTTCCCACTGGCCGAGGCCGACGGCGACGAGGGCCAGTCCTTTCTTGGTATCGATGCGGACGAGGCGGCCCGGCTTGTCGAAGCGGGTCACGCGGACCGGGTCGTTGGGCTGCAACTTCGCGCGGAAGGCGCGCAGGCGTTCCGCCTCCTCGGCAGCGCGGGCCATGTCGGCCAGCTTCTGTTCGTAGGCTTCCTTCTCCACGTTGGCCTCGTGCTGGGCTTGCAGGGCCTGTTCGCG
The DNA here is from genome assembly GCA_050248575.1 of Gemmataceae bacterium. GTDB lineage: Bacteria > Planctomycetota > Planctomycetia > Gemmatales > Gemmataceae > JBFWSD01. Next base: position 5,209 of record JBFWSD010000114.1, on the reverse strand, counting down.
GGCTTTCTCGGCCTGCTCGCGAATCTCTTGCAGCCGCGTCAGCTCGGGTGTGCGTTTCTGCTTGCGGCGCAGGTAGCGCTGAGCCCGCTTGAGGAGCGGCCTGGGCAACTTCAGTCGCCGGGCAATCTTCAACGCGTTGCTCATGCCGAACTGGCCGATGAGCAGACGATAGGTGGGCCGCAGCGTCTCCACGTCGAACTCCACCGCCGCGTTCTCGGCATGCTCGTTGGTGAAGGCATAGGTCTTCAGGTCGCCCAGGTGGGTGGTGACCATGGCCAGGCAGCCCTTCTCGGCGAGGGTGTCGAGGATGGCCCGCCCGAGCGCGGAGCCTTCGGTGGGATCGGTGCCCGCGCCCAGTTCGTCGAGCAAGATCAGGCTGCGGGCGTCGGCCTGCTCCAGGATCGTGCGGATGCGCGAGATGTGCGAACTGAAGGTGCTCAGCGATTGTTCCAGGCTTTGTTCGTCGCCGATGTCGGCCAGGATGTGATGCAGGATGGGAACCTGGCTGCCCGCGGCGGCGGGGATGTGCAGCCCGGACTGGGCCATCAGGCAGAGTAGCCCGGCGGTCTTGAGCGTCACCGTCTTGCCGCCCGTGTTGGGGCCCGTGATGATCATCAGCCGGTAGGGCTGCCCGAGGCGAACGTCGATGGGGACGACTTTCCTCGTCACTGCCTTGACGTCTTCGATTGGGACAGCGGAGACGCGGAGACGCGGAGACGCGGGGACCGATCGCGCCGCAGCCCCCGTCTCCGTGTCTCCCCCTCTCCGTGTCTCCGCGTCGCTCTTTTCCGTCACAGCCCCCGTCTCCGTGTCTCCCCCTCTCCGTGTCTCCGCGTCGCTCTTTTCCGTGTCGTCTTTTTCCCTGCGGAACAAGTGTTCCAAGAGCGGATGCCGGGCCACGCGCAGCCACAGGCGGTTCTCGGTATTGAGATCGGGCTCCGACATGTTGAAGTCGCGGCTGAACCGGGCCTTGGCGGTGATCAGGTCGAGGGTAGCCATGGCATCGATGGCATAGTTGAGCGGGCGGGCGACCTTGCCCACCTCGCCCGTCAGCTTGCGGAGGATCCTACGAATCTCGCGGTCTTCCTCGTTTTTGAGGAGGGTTCGCTCGGCGGAGATGCCCGCGACCGCGGCGGGCTCGATATACACGGTCTCGCCGCTCGAGCTGGTGCGATGCACCACGCCGGGCACCATGTGGCGATAGTTGACCGCCACGGGCAGCACGAAATGATCGCCGCTCACGGTGGCGTTGCCGTAGCGGAGCGCCTTGCGCAGCTCGGGATCGCGGAGCATCTTGCGGATCTGTTGCTGCACGCGTTCGTCGAGATCGGCAAGCTGGCGGCGCAGCCGCGACAGTTCCGGGCTGGCCAGGTCGAGCACATGGCCGCGGCCATCGATACAGCCCTGGATCGCCTTGGCCACCGGGCCCAGGTCCTCGATCGGGTTCATGAGCTGGATGAGCCGGGCAAAGCGCGGATCGAGGCGCATGCGAAAGCGATACATGTGGCCCGTGCAAGAGAGGGTGCCGGCCACTTCGAGAAGTTGATCGGCAGTGAGCATGGCGCCGATGGCGGCTCGCCGCACGAGCAGGCGGACGTCGGCCAGCCCGGCGAAGGGGGGAGTCAGCCCTTCGCCGAGGGCGTCGACCATCTCGCTGACGAGCTTAAGTTCGGCTTGCAAGGGTTCGAGCTCGATGCCGGGCTCGATTTGCCGGGCCAGGTCCTTGCCCAGCGCGCTGGCGGCCTGGCCTGCGAGCAGTTCGCGAACCTTGTGGAACTCCATCAGCTCGAGCGTGCGCGTATCCATTTTCGGTCTTCGTGATCGAAGATGCCCGGCTTCTCAGCGACAGACTGACTATCGTTGCTGCACAAGCCAAGAAGCCGGGCTGCTCTTGGCGCGGTACCATTTTCGGTCTTCGTGATCGAAGAAGCCCGGTTTCTCAGCAACAGACAGACTATCGTTGCTGCACAAGCCAAGAATTCGGGCTTCTCTTGGCGCGGTATCCACTTCACTTTATTCCGGCACGGGGATGGAGGCTCCGCCATACGGCTTGCCCGCCTTGACCGTGGCCACGGGCCGTAACTTCTGCTTGCCGATCCGCTTCTTGCTGTGGGCATCGACGAAGGTGAAATCCCCCTCGTCGAGGGCAAAGATAGCCACGTCGGCGATCGAGCCCACTTTCAAGCTGCCCAGTCCTTTGGGGACAGCGAAGACGGCCGCCGGGTTCATGGTGGCCCGGCGAATCACTTCCTCGAGCGACATGCCAAGGTAGAGAAACTTGGAAAGCGTGGTGGCCAGATCGAAGACCGGGCCGTGTACGTTGAACTGATGTACGTCGCTCGAAATGGTGCCGGGCAGCACGTCTTGCTTGAGGGCCTTCTCGGCCACGTCGAAGGCGAAGCTGCCCGCGCCGTGGCCCACGTCGAGATGCACGCCGCGTTCGACTGCCTTCTTCACGTCGGGCAGAACGCGGCCCTTGGCATCGAGAATGCCACCCTCGCGGCCATGGAAGCAGTGGGTGACCACGTCCCCCTTGCGCAGCTCGCGCAGGATGTCGGGCAGCGGCGAGTGCGTGGCCCCGATGTGGACCATCAAGGGCAGCTTGACCGCGGCGGCGGCCTCCTTGGCCATCCCCACAATCTTCAAGTCGCGCTCGCCGGCGATGTTGTCGGACAGCCGGATCTTGATCCCCAGGATCGCATCGCGATTCTGCTCGATGGTGCGGATGGCCAGCTTCGGATTGACGAAGCGCAGGTCGAGCAGCTCGCCGTAAGGATTCTCCTTGGAGTACGTGGACTGCCCGACCACGGAGAGATTGAGCAGGGCAAACACGCGCGTATCCACCACGTTGATGACGTTCTTGCGGAAGGCGGGGAAGGTGTGTGCCCCGGCCGAGCCGGCGTCGAGTACGGTGGTCACTCCCTTGGCGATGCAGTTGACGTCGGCCGGGATGCCCAGCGGGGCCACGCCGTCAAAGACGTGGACGTGGGCATCGATCAGCCCGGGGGTGACGATCTTGCCCTTGGCCTCGAGCACCTGGCGGGCCGATTTCGCATCGATGTTTTCGGCGATGCGGGCCACCTTGCCCGCGACGATGGCCACGTCGCGCACGGCCGACAGTTCCTGCGAGGGATCGACGACGCGGCCCTCACGAATCAGCAGATCGTAGGCCGGCGCCTCGGCCTCCTGGGCACGCAATTGAGGGAAGCCTTCTTCCGCGGACAGCAACAGCGAACCAAGCAGCGATTGCTGGAGGAACTGCCGACGCGTCGATGAGCACATGCGCGTACCTCCGTGAGCGGGCCCGAGATGGCAAGACCACGAGATGGATTGTACCAGCAGCCCGGCCCAAGGCGGGCTCAGAATCGAAACGGCAGTCGCCAAGCCCGCCGCCACTTGCGGTGACATCGAACAACCGGGCAGCGCGTCCAGTCTCGACCTTGAAACTGCGGGTTTCGTGATCAATTGCGCAATGGAGGCCCTTGTTGGCTTTCCCTTGAGCGTTGCAAGCTAAGGACTTACGGAAAAGAGATCCGGTTGCCGACCAAAAAGTGCGCAAACGGCGAACGAAAGTCATTGGTACCGCTCGAGTTACATTGACGCCACGACCCATTTCACAACGCACGGCCACACTTGAACATTGCAACCTCCGGACTTAGGGAAAAGAGGCCCGATGCGGACCAGCGAAAGTCGCTAGCGTCGCAGGATATACCTAGATACTGCGCCGGGCAGGGAAAAAGTACGTGTCAGGTGTGTCAGTCTGTGAAATGTTGACGTGCCTGTCGATGCGTGGACGGCCCGTTCGACTAGACTGTGTGGTGTGACTGCAATCCGTTGCCTTTCCGAGGAGATTGAGATGACTCGACAGCTTTGGCTCAGCGCTGCGTTGCTCTTGGTAGCCCAGACCATGGTCCTCAGCGCCGACGAGAAAGAGAGCACGCTTCCGAAGCCGAACACGAATCCGACCTTCGAGAAGATGAAGAAGATGGTGGGCACCTGGGTGGCCGCCGACAAGGACGGCAAGCCGACCGACCAGGTCGTCTCGGTGATCAAGCTGACCGCGGGGGGCAGCACGCTGCACGAGACTATTTTCCCTGGGCAGCCCATGGAGATGGTGTCGATTTACACGTGCGACGGCCCGGACCTGATCATGACGCACTATTGTGTGCTGGGCAATCAGCCGCGCATGAAGGCCGATCCCAAGTCGCCGGCCAACCAGATCATCTTCAAATTCGCGGGGGGCACGAACCTGGATCCCAAGAAAGACAAGCACATGCACGGCGCGACGCTCACCTTCATTGACGACGATCACGTCGAGCTCATGGGCGAGGGCTGGGACAACGGCGGCCCGGCCAAGGACATGTGCTGCGGCATGAAGCTGGTCCGCAAGAAGTAGTGGTGAGTGACAGGCTGCCGCCTTCCGGCTGGCCAAGGTCAGACGAGTCCGTTGCGAATCGTGTCTGCCTCGTCTTCGCGTTTCACGACGACCTTCACTGTTTCGATGGGTGGCCAATCGCGCTGGCTGGCCTGGCGCAAGGCGGCAGCAAATTCTTCCATGGAGAGCGGCCCGAAGCCGGTCGCCAGTGCTGCCAGCGTGACCACGCGGGCGTCAAGGGCGCAGGCCTGCGTGAAGGCACGTTCGATGGTTGCCTGCACCAGCTGAACGGAAGAGTCGTAGAACGGGTCGATCGAAACAGCATGGAGGATGTGCTTCACGGGCAAGGAACCCGGCCCGGTGCGTACGACCGTGCCTGAATCGACGGCTTTCTTGCTGGCTTCCCGTAGGTATTGCTGGAGTTCTTCGTAGACGTGTTCGCCTTGCGGACTGAGGATGATGGCCAGGTTCACGCCGCCAGTCATCTGTAGCCAGGGATTGGCCGTGGCGATCAGGACGTCGGCGGGCACGTGAAGGATGTTGCCCGCCTGCACTTCGATGTTCATGGGCGTGCACTCGAACTAATTGTGCGATTCCCTCGCAAGCAAGATCATGCGCAAGGCGCGCAAAAGTTTGCTATTTGCTATGCGGATCTGTCGCGGCAGATAATCACGTTTGCCGATGTTGCACGAATCCGCGCACGCAGTCCGCATAGCAAACAGTAAACTTCTGCGTTTGCTGCGCAGATTTTATCTCATGCGGCGGTCGTAAGTTGCGCCGTGTTGGCCTGGCGGGCGGCCAGGATGGCGGTGATCACGGCAGTCCCCTTGGCGG
>JBFWSD010000113.1:0-10584 GCA_050248575.1 Gemmataceae bacterium | reverse complement strand
CTCCTGTCGAACGCCGGCATCCAGGGCGAGATGGCCGGCACGACGCTGCGCGGCATGATCCTGTCACTGACTTCCCCCAGCAAGGAAGCGGCTGATGAGCTCAAGCGCCTGGGCGTGCGGGTTAATGACGCGGCAGGCAATGTGCGGCCATTCGCCGACATTATCGGCGACCTGGAACGCGGGCTGTCGAAGCTGGGCTCGGGGCGCCGCTTGCAATCCATCGGCCGGATCTTCCCCAACCGGCAAGCTGCCGGTGCGGCGGTGCTGATTGGCCAGACCGAGAACATCCGCAAGGCGACAGATGCCTTGAAAGGATCGGCTGGTACAGCAGGCAAGATCGCCAGGGTGCAGCTCGACACACTCACCGGCAGCGTCAAGATCCTGCTGTCTGCTTTGCAAGATGTGGCCATCGAACTTGGCGGTGCCCTGGCGCCAGAGCTTCGCAAGTGGGTCGAGGGGCTTACTCAGGCACTCAATGTCATCTCACGCGTGATCAAGGGGAACAAGGAGCTCTTCGTCTCGATCGCCAAGGGAGCGATCATTGTCATTGGCATCGGTGCGGCGCTGCTTGCTCTGGGCGCCGCCATTCAGGTGATTGCCTTTGCGATCGGCGGCCTGGCCGCGATCTTCAGCGCGGGGATCGCCATCCTCGGGCTCGTCAAGGCATCGATCCTGGCCCTGTTCACTCCGCTCGGCTTCACGCTCAAGCTGCTCGACAGCGCCGCGACAGCTTACCTGTTCATGTCCGAGCAAGGCCAGGCGACGCTGGGCGCTCTCGGCGAGGCGTGGAACAACATCCGTGACATCGCGACCACGGCTTGGGGCGGCATCGTGGACGCGGTGATGGCTGGCGACCTGGCCCTGGCCGGCAAGATCGCCATGACTGCCCTGAAAGCGGCCTGGGTCGAGACCACGACTTTCCTGCAGAAGGCGTGGCTCCACTTCAAGGACTTCCTCACCTCGACCTGGAACAGCGCCGTCCACGGCCTGGCTGTCGTGATGAACGACTTCGTCACTGGTCTGCAGGTCATCTGGCTCGAAATCACGACTTTCATGTCAAAGGCATGGGCCTCGTTCGTGGGCGCCGCCCAGAAAGCCTGGGCCAAGTTCATCGGCTTCTTCCTGGAGACTTGGGCCACGGCGAAAGGAACGGTGGCCGCCATACTAGGCGACGACGCCGGGGTGCAGGCCGCAGCGCAGGAGATCGTCAAGGTCCAGGACGACGTGGCCAAGCAAGTCGTGGCCATCGATGCCGACGTGGCCAAGCGTCGCAACCAGATCGAGGCCGATCGGCTGCGCCGGGGCAGGCAGATCGTTGCCGATCAGAGGGCCGTGGAGGCTGCTCTCGGTGCCGACCTGGCCCGCCAGGATATCGCCCGCGAGAAAGAACGCGAGAAACAGCTGGCCGGGTTGAAAGGCGAGCTGAACGCCGCTCAGCAAGAGCTGAAGAAACTGGCTGACGAGGCAGCCCACAAGCGGCTCATGGCCGAGTTCCCGCCGATCGGCGAGGCGCTCGATAGAGCGGCCGGGCGTGTCCCAGGTCTGGCGCCTGCTGGCGGTGCTGGAGGTCCCGGCGCTGGTCAGGCCATCGGCACCTTCAATCCCGAGGCCCTCCGCGCCCTCGGTGCCGCCGACACCGTCCAGCAAAAGCAGCTCCTGATGCTTGAAAAGCTGGTCGCTCTCGACAAGCAGGTGATCGAGGAACTTCGCAACGCCGGCATCAAGGTGGAGTGATGGCACAGATCATCGAGAAATTCGATTCGCGCGAGCAGACGATCTCGGAGGACAACCCGACCGTCGATCTGCGCTATGCCGTTCTCGACACGGAAGACGACGCAGTCGTGAAGGCACTGGTCGAGGCGACAATCCCCGCCTTCTACGACTCGCGGCCGTTCCAGCACTATCGCATCGTCCACCTGGGTGGCGGCGTCTGGGAAGTCGAGGTTCGCTACGGCAAGAAGGAGCCAAAGGAGCCTGGCGACTGGTCGTTCCACTTCGACACGTCGGGCGGCTCGGCCAAGATCTTCCAGAGCCTGAACACCTCGGCCTACGTGGCATCCGGGGACGACGAGATCGACTTCCAAGGAGCCATCGGCGTCACGGATGACGGCGGCACACGCAAGGTAGAAGGCGTGGAAATCACGGTGCCGCAGTTCTCGTTCACGGCCACGCGGACGCTGGCCAACCCGGTCAATCCCGCGTACTTGAACGCGCTCGAACAGAAGACCGGCAAGGTCAACAGCGACATCGTCATCCTGATCGTCGACGACGTCTCGTACACGTTCAACCCTGGCGAGTTGAAGTTCGAGAACGCCACCGGCGGCAAGAAGAGCTCCGAGGACTGGGAAATCACCATCAAGTGCTCGGCGGCACGGAACCGCACCGGCATCCAGTTCGGCGACATTACCGGCGTCGCCAAGAAAGGCTGGGAGTACATCTGGGTCTATTACGAGGACGCCGAGAACACCAACACGCTCATCAAGAAGCCGCGCCAGGTGATGGTCGAGCAGGTCATCGAAGAAACGACCTTGAGCGATCTCTTCGTGTGAGGACGCATGGGGCTCAACGACAAGCTGCAACCCGGCCAGGTCATCCGCAAGGTCGAGGCCGGCGACTGGAATGCCATGGTCGACGCCGCTCGCGCCGAGCGCGCCCGCCAGGCCGATGTGTCCACGGAGTCGAAGGCGTTTTCGCGCCCCATCGTCACCGCCAAGGTCAGGAACATTCATCCCGGTCCCGTTCCTCGCTTCGGTGCCGTCGCGCTGCGAGCGCCGATCATCTCGCCAGGCTCCAGCCTGCCCGAGTTCCAGCGGCAACCAACCTTCGAGACCGATGTCCCTACGACCGCCGACCTGGCTGAATCTCCTACGAAACCGGCCATCCTTCTGCAACCGCTCGCCGCAGGCGTGATCGGCGACGCCTGCGTGTGTGGCGTGGTCCCGGCACGCGTCGACATGCAATTCCCCGATCACCGGTTTGCCGAGCTTACTCTGGGGCAGCCTTACCTTACCAGCGGCGATGTCGGCCCCGTCGAGATCCTCTGGGTCGAGGTCGGTCTTGGCGTGAAATGGGCTCTGGTTCGCATCCCGGCCTTTCCAGCGCCGGATACGAGCCTGACTTGCCGCCAGGTTGACCAAGCCGTCGTGGTGGATGATGTCGAGGTCTTCGAGGTTGACCAGGATGACGGCCTGACGTTCTCGCAGCCTTCGCCTGGCGTGGCTCGCCTCGACCTGGCCCACTCGCCGGGCACCTCGTCCACGATGGTCGACACCGACCGCAAGCTGATTGGCAAGTCGCCCATCTCGATCGACGGCGTGGTTGGTGGCTCGGGCAAGTTGAATGCTGACCGCATGATCGGCGTCGGTGGCCTGACCGCGCTTGGCCCTGGCAACTTCCTCGTGGGGGTCGTGGCAAGCGCCGCTTCCTGGGAATACAAGCAGCTGATCGCCGGGCTGAACATCAACATCCTGCACGCCACCGGCTCGATCACGATCACGAGCAAGAATCCGCAGAACGACTACTACGACTACTTGAATCAGACAGCGCCGCCGCCCGTGCCGCCCCCGAACACGATCCGTGTCTACCAGGTCGGGGGCACGCTCTACTTCCTGGACGCGTCCGGCGACGTCTACATCATCTGCTCGTCCGGCCCGCCCGGCTTGGACTTCGCGTTTACCGAGAGCAAGAACCTGCAACTGCTCCTCGACAAGTGCATCCTGAGGTTGCGCTGGGAGGAGTCTTTCATCACGTTCGAGAGAAACACGGCCGGCTTCCCGACCGGGATCAGCGTGCTCGGTCCCTACGCCAGGGAATCGTCGGTCGATCTGTGCAAGTGCAAGTGTGAATACTGCGGCGGTGGCTATTACGGCGGCGGCGGTTACTACGGAGGAGGCGCTTCATGAGCATCGCAGTCATTTCTTGTTACTACAATCCCTGCGGCTACCGGCTCGTGCGCGAGAAGTACTGGCGTTTCCGCGAGTGCCTGGGCCGTTGCGACTACTTCTGCGTCGAGGCCTCGTGGAACGGGCAGTGGGAAACGGACGCCACGTTCCGCATCACCGCGCGCGATGACCAGATCTTATGGCAGAAAGAACGACTTCTGAACGTGCTGATCGAGCGTCTGCCGCCGAAGTACGATCGCGTTGTCTGGGTCGACTCGGACATCATCTTCCTTAACCCCGACTGGCTAAAGAGCGTCGATCGTCTGCTTGATGAGTATCCGGTCGGCCAGCCCTGGTCACGTTTTCACATCCTCGATCCGCACGGGCGCATCGGCCGCAGCATGTACAGCGCCAGCTACAAGCGTCACCATCCCGAGATCAAGGAGTACGCCACACCTGGCCTGCTCTGGGCTGCCCGGCGCGAAGTCCTCGCCGACGGCCTGATCGATTTCCACGTCATCGGCGGTGGCGACTCGATGCAGCTCGTGGCCTGGATCGGCCCCTACGGTAACAACTGGCCCCAGGAGTGGATGTTCCGCGCCATTAACCCTGAGTGGCGTGTCCCGTACCTCGAAGTTGCTACCAAAGCCCATGCCAAGGTGCAGGGCAAGATCGGCTTCTGTCCAGGTGAGGTGGTGCACCTGTACCACGGCACACGGGACAACCGGAAGTACGTTGACCGCGTCAAGTACCTCACCGACTATTGCTTCGATCCGAGCAAGCACGTCCGCGTGGCCGAGAATGGGTTGTGGTCGTGGACCGAGGCTGCGCATCCCGAGATGGCGGCGAAGGTCAAGGGCTACTTCACGGAACGAAGAGAGGATCAGTGATGCAACGGTCGTCTGGCAGTTCCCTTGACGCTGGAAAACGAGAAAATGTAAACTCGTTCATTCAGCACTTAGGAGGATGTGCAGATGACTCACCTCAAGCAGATACCTGTCGGCCGCCACGCAATCGATGTCGTCTCCAATGACGGCGGTCATTGGATGTTCAATGACTCAGAGAGTCAGCTGCGGCTTGTGGATTGGTGGCCGTCAACAGGGACCTATCAATGCCCGCAATCCGGCAAGCAGGGAACTCAAACCTACGAAGACGACGTGCTCCGCATCGCCGTTGAAGAATGCAAGAACAAGCTCGTTCGCAAGAAGGCGAAGCTCGTCGGTCCAAGGCTCAGCGGGCATGACCTGGGCAACGCCCGACGTGATCGGAAGCAACGCCAAATCAAGCAGATCTACGGTAACCTGCCCAAACCAAGGCGACGGTAGCTAGCTCTCTTGCTACCGACGTCGGATCTTGCAGTTCCTGGTGAAGAAAACGAGCCGGCGCACTGGTTGCGGCAGTTTGGGGGATTCTGGCCGTTTCTTTGACCATTCCCGTTCCTATCCATATTGGCCCGGATGGCCGCCAGAACTTCTTTGACCTGCGCTAGATCTTCCGTGTCCACCCCCCGAGTAGCCCGCGTTCGCACGCGCCGGGCGCAGTCGCAAAGTTTGTCCCACACCGATAGGACTCGCGGGGTCGGACGGACCACTTTCTTGCGGCGGTCGTCCGCGCAGCCCGTGCGGCGGATCCAGCCGTCACGTTCCATGCGGTCAAGGGTGCCTATCAGAGTGGGCGGTTGAATGCGGAGGCGGTCCGCGAGTTGACACTGAAACAGCTCCCCTTCCAACGCCAGCGCCGCCAGAATCTGCCACTGCTGGAACGTGATCCCTAGCGGCAGCAATTCCTCATTGAGCGCCTTCTCGAAGGCTCGGCCCGTCATCTCCACCCAGTAGACGACGCTTTCCTCGAAGTCATACTCCAACATAATAGCACTTCCCGCAGAACCAACTGCTAATGCCAGGGAGAGTGGCGGCTGCCGAAGGCCAAGCTCGCGACCGCATGAACGAACTCTCGCAGCCGTTCAACGACCGGGGTTCTCATCAGGGCCTACCCCACGTGGCGAGCAAAGAAGTCGCCTTGCGGTTGGAAGGGAGGCTCATCAGAGTTTGCATAGTAACCTAAACGGAGAGATCTTACAAATCGTCGGCCGGCACTCATTGGGCTAACACCTGCTGTTCACTTCTGGCCGTTGCTACAAGGTCTACGGGAAGATGGCCACCCCACCCACGACCACGGCCGTCTGTGCCGCCGCGCCGGCCAAGCTCGGCGGCGGGACGTAAAGCATGTAGGGCACCGGATCTCCCGGCAGGAAGTACCCGGTGTTGCACTCGCAGAAGCAGGGCGGGTGCGCCCCCATCTGGTAGGGCAGCGTAACCAGGTCGAGGTAGAACTTGCCCGTGGACACAATGGGCTGGAAGATGCTAAAGTCCCAGCCGTAGCGCTCGGTATTCTTGTCCTCGAAGTAGAGCGGGCGGTAGCACACGAAGTTCGGCTCGACGAGGGCCGCCTGTGGTAGCCATGAGCGGGCAACGAGCGGCTCCTCGGGAAGCGCGGTCTTGGGGAAATAAATCCGGTCGGCGATTTTAGGATTCTCCTTCCGGAGTCGCGTCACCAACTCCTCCTCGGACTCCACCTGAAAAACGCGATCCCGGTTCGGCTCCTGAACGCGAAGCGAATACGGCAAGGCCAACTCCGGAGTCGGTTCAGGGGCAGGCGGCTTCTGGGCGAGGAGCGGAGTCGCGGATGACAACCAAAGGGTCAGGCTGAGCGGGACGGCCAGGAACGGCCGTTTCGGCCGACAGAGGCATCGGAAAATGCACTGCATCCAGCCGATGCGGTCAGCCGCTGGCAATCGTTCGGCCCGTGGGGTCAGTGAACTCATATTGGATGATCCTCCTCAAATCTGTGGGCGTAGTTACTCCCGTCGAGAGCCGGATTCACGTTACCAATACGGCATCCGGGCAAAGGCTCATCGTCAGTAGCGGATGCCAGCCGTGAACAGGAGGTTGAATCGGTCCAGGTTCACATCGTAACTGTCGATCTCAAACCAGTCCCGCTCCCATTCGGCTCTCCCCCCTATCACAATCTGGCGGCACTGCCAGGGAATGAGCACCCCGGCGTCAAGGCCGAGGTAAATGCCCTTGGCGAAGTCCGTGATCTGGGGGCCATCGCGGAAACGAGCGTTCGCGCTGCCGAGCCGGCCGCCACCGCTGACACCGGTGAACCAACGCGCAGAGTCCTCCCCGCCCGGTTGCCAATACCACTCACGGCCACCGCCGAAACGCACTGAAGTCAGCTGGAAAACCCGCAGCGCAAAGGACTGGCTGCCCACCGGCAGCGGCGAGGGGTCATTGCTGTTGTGATACGAGTGCCCCACAGCCAGTTCTCCCGTCCAGGCCGCGCTGCCTTCCTGGGAATAACAGAAGGTCCGCGCACCGCCTTCGACGCCGATGCCGGTTTCCAACCGCTGCTGGAGAGGGCCATTGTCGAGAATGAATAGCGGGCCGGTGCGCACGAATATCTCCAGCAGTCCGGGCCAGTTGGGTTGTTCGCAGCAACCGGGGCGGCACAATTCCTGGCCGAAAATCCAGTGTGACCAGGAATGCGCCTCCACGGGGGCAGGACTCGTTGGGACACCGTCCGGGATGGGGGCCAGTTCTCCCCCGGCCCGCGCCGCATCTGCCACCAACAACGCCGTCAGCGTAAGAGCAAGGGCAAAACGGGTCTTCATAGGTCACTGTCCTCTGTTCGAATCGGCTCGGGCCAAGCTGGGTGAAGACGCCCTCTTTCCGGCAACCTCGTCATTTCCCCCCGAAATTGTCTGGAGGTAGCGCTTGGGGCGACGGGGCAAGTTCTGGCGGAGGCGGCTTCTCCAGAAGCTCGCTCAGGTCCTTGTTCCTTTCCAGGATACGCGGCATGGGCAGGGGATCGCCCGTGGGAAGCTCAGGCATCGCGGGGCCGCCACTGGGTCCGGTTTCGGGAGCGGGCACGGCACACGGCGCCTGCGGACCGCACTTGCCGCTGGGACAGCCCGGCGAATCGAGGAGTTTCAGGGACCGGTCCTGTTCGCGGATGTGCTCGCTGGCTCGTGTCACGGCGCAGGCCGGCAACGGCCCCTCCGCGATGGACACATTGTCGTGCTCCATGATCGTGCCTTTCTGGAACTCGAAGTCAGCCAAGGCCGCGTTGTACTCGAAGATGGCGCGATGCTCTTCCGTCAGGGCATCCGCGAAGTTGCGCTGGGCTCGCAGGAGCAGGTCGGCCAGCACGTCGAGCGTGACCCCCGGCCTGCCGTTGACGAAATTCTCGAACCGGCCGCGGACCTCGATGGCGGCCTGCTCCCGCTGGGCTCGCCGGTACTGAATCTCCTTGGCCGCCTGGACGAGGTCGCGGTAGCTACGTTGCAGGTCGAGCCTGACTTTCTGCTCCTGGTCGCGTAAGAAGTAGAATGCCTGAGCTAGACGAAGGTTGGCTTTGCGGACCTCCGCATTGGCCGCCCGGAAGCCGATTGGCACTTCGGCCCGCAGTCCCATCGTCCAATCGTTGAATCGCCCATCGCCCAGCATACGGAGAGCGTCATCCAGCCTGCTATCCAGGGCGTTGATGTTGTAATCGGCGAAGAATCGCAACTCGGGCAGGAGAAAGTTTTTCTCGCGCTTGATTACCAATTGCGCGGCCTGCACTTCCTGTCTGGCTTGTGTGAGTTCCGGCCGGCGAACCAGGGCTTCCTGGACGGCGCTGTTCCAATCAGGCTGAAGCGGGACCACCGTGGGCATGTCGCTTGGAATGAGACGGCAGCCGTCCTCATACGGCAAGCCAACGAGATAACGGAGTTTGCGTTCGGCTTCCAGGACGCCGAGCCGGCCCAACCGACCGCGCGACAGTGCCTGCAACCGATCCGCCCGGAATGCTTGCAATTGGGACTCGGTCTGGGCCTTGGAAGCGGCGTCGATGCGGCCGGCCTTGAAGCGATCTTCGACGATCTGCCATAGGGTGAGGGCCTGAAGCAACGCCACATCGCGCGCATACAAATCCCAGTAGGCGAAATAGAGTTGCCAGTAAGCTTCCTCAACCGCAAAGAGCAACTCATGGACCTGACCCTGGAACTCGGCCTGTGATTGATTGAGGGAGATGCGCGCCAGCATGATACCAGGAACCGGGCCGCCCGGGAGGAACGGCAGACCCACTCCGCTGGGGTGGAGATCACGCAATTGGTTGATCTCGACACCTGCTCCCTGGAGTAGGGGCTGCTCAAAGCCGAAGGTTAGCACGGGAGTGTAGGACGGCTGCAACCGCAGCGGTTGGTTGGAGAAGTTGTAGTCTGTTCGATAAGTAATTCCTGCAAGCCCACCGGTGGGCAGTGGCTTCAGCAAACCGGTATTGAATTGGGCTTGGTCGGCATCGAGAACACCGGGGGTCAGTGACTGCCCGCCAAAGACGATGTTATTGACCGGCTCATCGATCTTGTTCCAGGCCATGCTCGACTGCCAGATGCTGTCGAAGCGCGCCAGCGAGCGTTCCACGGTGGCTCCGAAGACGGCTGGCTCGATGGCGAATACGCGAATGCTGTCCGTACGGGCGCTGAGGGCGCCGCCGGGAGGTTGAACACCCGTCGCAGTCACGCGCCGCCCGAAGTTCAGGCCGGTCCGGCCATTCTCCAATGCCAAGGCGATGCACTCCTGAAGGGAGATGGGACGCTTCTGGGCAGCTGGGTGCAACGCGGTCGTTATGGTCTGAACTTCCACTGAGCCAGGGGTAGTGACAGGTTCATTCTGAGGAAGATCGGAGAGAGCCAGCGTCTGGCAGTTGCGATAATCGCCTTCGGACATGTAGATGTGCTGCCGGCACCCAGCGATGCATGCCCCCGCAAGTGCTAGCAACGTGACACCAACCCGAACGTGTGACATGACCCGCCCTCTCGTGCAGCGACGACAACGCGACTTTGGCTTATTAAATGACTGACTGGTCAGTCCGAAATATCCACAGTGAATCCAATCGGAAGAAGCGGCTCTCTCCAGTTTTCGGCAAACAGAGGGTCTGACTTTAGACAAGATTTTCCGAAGCGGCAGGTTTTGCGGATTGTACCGTCGTGGATCCGAGTTCTGGAGTGCGTGGCTCTCCAGAATGCCTCAAGTTCGCGTCGCGGGGAGCCAACGCAGTTCACGCGAGCATCCCCGCTGAGGGTAGAGTGCGGGCTTGTTTCGCAACCTTTGGGATTCAGTTTGCGGCAAATGGCTGCCAGCAGGAGGAGCGAAAACGCCTTCACTTCTTGTGGATGGCTGTGATCGTGAGCCAGCCATTCGAGTGGATTTCCACATTCAGACTGGTGCCCCCGCGGCCGATTTGGCCCTTGCCATCGTGGTTCCACTCGATTTTTACTCCCCGACCGTCCAGCAACTGGAGCATCAGTCCCGCAATCTTTTGACTCATCTCCAGGCGACGGCTCAGATTCATGTCTCGGTCCCCCGACGACACACCTTTCTTTTGGGCTTTCTCGAGCGCCTCTTGCGCCTTTTGCAACTGCTCCTTGAGCTTCTCGATCTGTGCTGTAAGTTGCCGGACCTCGGAGTCTTCCCCAGGCGAACCTGCTTGGGCCGAAGCAGACGGGATCAGCCACAGGCCACCGAGTAACAACGCCACGCTGATGAAGTTTTGCATCATCGTTTGTTCTCCGGGGGATCAGAAACGCCAACAGTTGCCTACTATACGGGTTCGTGTGGCAAAAAGTTTCAGCACCGCCCAACTCTAGTGTCGCGCACCA
>JBFWSD010000112.1:0-10591 GCA_050248575.1 Gemmataceae bacterium | reverse complement strand
GCGGTCCGCTGCGGCATGCCTTACGTCAGCGAACGCTGGCTGGGGGGCACCCTCACGAACTATCGCACCATCCGCGACCGCCTCAAGCGCCTCCAGGAACTCGAGTCCCTCTGGCTGCCCCACGGCGAAAACGCCAGCAAGATGGACCTCAAGGCCTACATGAAGAACATGCTGAACGAGGCCGGGAAGTACGACTTCACCAAGGCCCCGGAAAACGCCTCCATCCGCACGCACAGCAAGAAGATGGTGGCCCAGCTCAACCGCGAGCTGTCCAAGATCACCCGCAACTTGCAGGGCATCCGCGAGATGAACCGGCTGCCGGACGCGCTGGTGGTGGTCGATCCGCACCGCGAAGACATCGCGGTCAAGGAAGCGCAGCGCATGGGCGTGACCACCGTGGCGCTGATCGACACCGACAGCGACCCGGATTGCGTCGACCTGCCCATTCCGGGCAACGACGACAGCATCCGCTCGATCGAGCTGATCCTGGCGAAGCTGGCCGACGCGGTGCTGGAAGGCAAGGCCTCCATCCCGCCCGACCAGATGCGGCCCCGCCCGCAAGGCGGCTCGGGCAACGGCGGCCCCGCGAACCCGCGGCCCGCTCCCGTTGTCGCAGAATAGAGAATGCCGAAGTGCGAATGCCGAATGCCGGATGCCGAACGGGCAGCGGCATTCGGCATTCCGCATAGTGGGGTAATCTCGGTAGAATCACGGCTGACGCCTCTCGGCATTCAGAGTCGAACTCGACCCATCCTCAGAGAAAAGGAACCACGGACATGGCAGCAATCTCGGCTGAATCCGTCAAGGCCCTGCGCGACAAGACCAACGCCCCCATGATGGACTGCAAGGCCGCCCTCATCAAGGCCGACGGCGACATGGAAAAGGCCATCCAGATCCTCCGCGAGGAGAACAAGGCCATCCAGACCAAGAAGGGGGACCGCGAGGCCGCCGAGGGCCGCATCGCCGCCTTCATCGACGACGCCAAGCAAGTGGGCGCCGTCATCGAAGTGCGCTGCGAAAGCGCGCCGGTGGCCAAGTCGGAGCAGTTCACTGCTCTCTGCGCTCAGCTGGCCAAGCAGGTAGCCCTCGAGAACCCCAAGAACGTGGAAGAGTTGCTCGCGCAGAAATTCGTCGACGACAAGAGCAAGACGGTCAACGACCTGGTCGGCGACGTGATCGGGCTGATCCGCGAAAACATGAAGCCGGCCCGCTTCATCCGCCTGACCGGCGGCCACATGGGCGCCTACATCCATCACACCGGCGATGTGGGCGTGATGCTCCAGGTGGAAGGAGAGAAGAACAACGCCGACATCCTGCGCGACGTATGCTTGCACATCACGGCGTGCAACCCGGTGGCGGCCACCCGCGACGACGTGGACGCGGCCGTGGTCGAGAAGGAAAAGGAGATTGCCCGCACGCAGGCCGCCTCCACGGGCAAGCCGGCCAACATCGTCGAGAAGATCGTCGAGGGCAAGATGAAGACCTGGTTCGGCGAAAACGTGCTGCTCGAGCAGCCCTTCGTCAAGGACGACAAGAAGACGGTCGGCGATCTGCT
Organism: Gemmataceae bacterium; assembly: GCA_050248575.1. GTDB lineage: Bacteria > Planctomycetota > Planctomycetia > Gemmatales > Gemmataceae > JBFWSD01. Next base: position 9,036 of record JBFWSD010000112.1, on the reverse strand, counting down.
GAAGGGCGCCGGCCTGAAACTGGTCAAGTACGTCCGCCTCAAGGTCGGCGAGAAGTAGCCTTTCAAATCAAGCTTGCCGCGGCGTGAGCTCACGCCGCGGCTTTTTCATGCGCGGTTGGGGCATTGACGACTCCAGCCAGGCCCTGCGTCCGCTCGTAGGAGAGGAATGATCTACACTGTACAAGAGTGCTGCGATCATGTGAGGTGGCCCAGTGGCAGGAATCCCTATCTCTAAGACCTTGACTGTCAGTCTGTGTCTCTTGCGCGCCTTCCGTGTCGCATGCGATCGCTGCCAGTGGCCTTTCAATTACATTACCTCGAGTCACGCGCAGGTAACTGTGACGCGGAATCCTCTGGCGTCGGAGGACGCGATGCAGGAGGAGGCCATGCAGATTGCGAACAAGTACATCAATAAATTGGCGATGCTGAAACAAGAGCCATACGGGACGGCCCGCTGCCCCCATTGTCGCTGTTACACAAAAGCGATGGTCCGTAGGTCTCGGCTTAGCAACTACATCTGTTTCAGCCTCTTGGGCGCGGTGCTGGCCGGCATCTTGGCGATGATTGCCAACTTCATCTTCAAGGGAGCATTTGCCTACTTGTTGGCGTTCGTTGCCACGGCGCTGGGCGGATTGGCTGGATTGGTCGTTGGTATCTTCAGCGCTTTGGACGACAATCCGCACGCCGACGAGGATGCGCGTTCCCTCAGCGACCAGGCTTTTCTCGACATGGTTTCGAGTCCTAACAAGCAAGGGCATCCGCTACTCAACTGGCTTCGGAAAAGCGGCGAGTCGATGGAGGGGATGCCGATCATGTTGGGACTCACAGACCATGTGGAACCAGCGCTGCAGTGGCAACAGTACCCCCAAAACTGACAGTCCTACCTTCCTGCCCCCGTGAGCCGCTCAGGTCGGCGGCCATCGTCGGATTCGTCAGGCAGCGAACACCTATGCGGCCGGGCCGACCTCGATCAAGTTGCTGGCCACCTTCCAAGCCAGAGCACTCCACCCGTTTATGCGCGTGTAACCCCACTGCACGGCTAACTCCTGCGAATCGCGGTTGTCGTCAACGGCGGAGAAAAGTATGATCGGCGCGGGGTAACCTTCGGATTGGCTGACAGGCTACCATGAGCGCTATCTTCTCCATTTGCTACTGGCTCTTCTTCGCCCTGAGCGCCATCGTGCTGTTCGTGCCCGCCGTGCTGATCCGGCTAGTCACGTTTCGCGACCCCACCCTGACGCTCCTGCACCGTTATACCTTGTGGTGGAGCCGGATGTACCTGAAGGTCTTGCCGGGCTGCCGGCTGGTCGTGGAGGGCCGCGAACGGATCCCCCACAACGTGGCTTGTGTCCTGGTCGCCAACCACCAGTCTTCGACCGACATCATGGCCCTGGGAGCACTGGCGGTGCCCTTCAAGTGGGTGAGCAAGAAAGAAGCCTTCAAGCTGCCGTTCATTGGCTGGAACATGTGGCTGAATCAGTATGTCTCGGTCGATCGGGGCAATGTCCGCAGCGTGCGGCAGACACTGGCCGAGTGCCGCGCCTGGCTGGGAAAAGGTGCGTCGCTGTTGATGTTCCCCGAAGGGACGCGTTCCAAGGACGGCAACATGCACGAGTTCCACACGGGCTCGTTCAAGCTGGCCATCAAAGCGGACTGCCCGGTGGTGCCTATCGTGGTCGACGGCACTTTCCCCATCTATCAGGGCTGGCGCGTCTTGCCCTTTCCCGGTACGGTAACGATCCGCGTTCTCGAACCGGTGAGCCCGGCGGAGGCCGACAAGGCGGACCGCTTGCGCGACCTTGTCTTCACGCGCATGCAGCAAGAACTGGCCAGCATCCGCCAGGGCAGGGGCGAAACGCAGTCCACTGCTGCCGGCCAATGTTAGGCCGTCGCCATTCGACATTTCAGAATTGATAGGTGTGCCCGGGCCGGGCCACGTCGACGTTGGGCAGCTTGAGCGCCATCAACTCGTCCACGACCTGCGTGCGGAAACGCGCCTTGATATGGACTGCGTAGAAATTCGCCGGCGTCTGCAGCTTGGCAGCCTCGGTGGCGAAGCTCGATGGAATCAGGTGCTTGGACACGTCCGCCAGCCAGCTCATCGAGTTGGGGAAGGTGACTTCCAGGAATACGGCCTTCACATTCGGAGTCTGGTTGGCGTACTTCCAGATCTCATCGGTCGGGCCGGTATCGGAAGGGAAGACCACTGCGGAAGTGCCGTCTTCGACGATGAAGCCAAACGTGGGCACCACGTGATCGACCGGAATGGGAGTGAAACGCAGCCCGTCGAGCTCGAAGGGCTTGTACGCTTCGATCTGGCTGAGGCGGACGAATGGCGCGTTCGGCGGCGATAGCCTGACGAAATCGGGCCAGACCCGGTCATTGAGCACATCGCGCTGCAACGAATCGAGTACGTCGGCCGACCCGTAGATGGTGGCGCAATCCGGGGTAGCCTCGTAGGCGTTCTCGAGGTAGATGGGCAAAGAAGCGATGTGGTCGATGTGGGTGTGCGAAATGACCACGTGGCGAACCTTGGCCTGCTCCGCAGGCAAGCGGTAATAGCCCAGGCTGCCCGCGTCGAGAGCGACCGTCTCGTTGAGAAGAAAACTCGTCAAGAACTGATCAGGGCCATGACCGTTCGCACTCATCGAGGATGGGACCAGCGTTACTCTCACACTTTGATCCCCCTCGAATGAAGATGGGCCAATTCTCCCCATTGTTCTTTTAGCCGATTTCCAGGGGCAGTCAAGCTTCGCGCTTGCGCCGGCCCGCTCAGAGTGCCGGCGGCCGGCTTCGCCGCGACCGGGCAATCGTCAGGATCGTCACCACTCGACCTCCACCATGTCTTCGCGGGCCGCCCCGGCTGACTACCCGGGCCGAATCTTGTAAGCTGGAAGGAGGATCCCTGGCCAGGGCGCTGTCCCTGGCCCACTCTGGTTATGTGCAGGACATGCCGAAGGTCACTGTCAACAACGTCGAGCTGCATTACGAGGAAACCGGTTCCGGGCCGCCCATCGTCTTTGCGCACGGGTTGCTCTGGAGCGGCTGGCAATTCCATAACCAGGTGGCCGCCCTCAAGGATCGCTTCCGCTGCATCACTTACGACTATCGAGGACAGGGGCAGAGCCTCGTCACCCCCTCGGGCTACGACATGGACACGCTCACCGACGACGTGGCGAGTTTCATCGAGAAGCTCGACATCGCACCGGTCCATTTCGTCGGCCTGTCGATGGGGGGCTTCGTCGCCATGCGGCTGGCTGCCCGCCGGCCGGAGCTGGTTCGCTCGCTCGTCTTGATCGGCACTTCGGCCGACGCCGAGCCCGCCGAGCGCGTTCCCTGGGAAAGCCTGCTCACCTACGTGGCCCGCTGGCTCAGCCTGCGGCTCGTGGTCGGCAAGGTCATGAAACTCTATTTCGGCGACCGCTTCCTGGCCGATCCGGCCAAGGAAGAGTTACGGGCCGAATGCCGGCGGCGGCTCTGCGCCGTGAGCAAGGCCGGGGCCAGCCGCGCAGTACGCGGCGTCATCGAACGCTTGCCCATCCGGGATGAAATCAGCCGCATCAAGGTTCCCACACTGGTGATGGTCGGCGAACACGACGAGCTTACCTCGCACGAGAAATCGCATTTCATCCAGGATCACATTGCGGGGGCAAAGTTGGTGGTCATCCCACACTCGGGCCACACCTGTATTCTCGAGGAGCCCGCGGCCGTCAATCAGGCCCTGCTCGATTTCTACAAGGGACTGTCATGAGCCAGAAACGCGTGCTGTTTGTGTGCGTGGAGAATTCGTGCCGCAGCCAGCTGGCCGAGGCCTTGGCCCGCATCCACGGCGGCGACCGCGTGGAAGCAGTCAGCGCGGGCAGCAAGCCTTCTGGCATCGTCAACCCGAAGGCCGTCGCCTCGATGCGCGAACTCGATTACGACCTGTCCAGGCACGATTCAAAGTCGCTCGAGCAGATCCCGCCGGGCGAATTCGATTACGCCATCACCATGGGCTGCGGCGACTCGTGCCCGCTGGTGCCCGCCCGGCATCGCGAAGACTGGGGCATCCCCGATCCCAAGCACATGGACACCGACGAATTTCGCAAGATCCGCGACTTGATCGAGGGCAAGGTCAAGGACTTGCTCCAGCGCCTGGATTGAGCAAGCGCCCGCGGATTCTGGTTACTCGTTTTTGCCGATGCAGTACAGGTGCTTGTCGGAGCGCAAGAAGATGGCGCCGCCGGCGATCGACGGGGTGGCCAGGATCGTGTCCTCGATCGGGTTGGTGGCGATGATCTTGGGCTCGTCGCCAAGCTGGAGCACGAAGGTCTGCCCGGCTTCATTGACGAGATAGAGACGATCTTCGGCCGCCACCGGCGTGGCCGCGTAGGGCCCCTTGGTGCGCGGCGATTGCCAGATCGGATTGCCTGTCTGCGGATCGGTGCAGGTGACGATGCCCACCGAATTGACCGTGTAGAGTTTGCCCTTGTAGAGCACGGGCGAGGTGTAGCTGCTCTTGAGCTTGTTGGAATCCCAGACGGCCTTGGCTTCCTTGCCTGGCTTGACGGCCACGAGCGAGCCGCCCGGCGCGAACACCAGGCCGTCGCCTGCCGTCGGCGAGGGGATCGTCGACAGTTCTCCCTTGAACGACCACAGTTCCTTGCCCGTCTCGGGTTCGTAAGCGGTCAGCACGTCACCCGATTGGAACAGGACTTCGGTCTTGCCCGCCCGTTCGACCACGATGGGGGAGGTCCAGTTGATCTTCTGGGATCGTTGTTTCTTCCACAGGTTCTTGCCCGTCTTGGCGTCGAGGGCAGCCACGAACGAATCCCCCACATTCTCCATGGGGACGAACAGGATGTCCTTGTAAAGTGCCGGGCTGGCCGCCATGCCCACGTTATTGCCAATCGTCGGGTAATCGCTCGCCAGCGAGCGATACCAGAGGAGATTGCCGTCGCGATCGAGCGCGGCCACATCGGCCGTCGCGAAGAGGGCAAAGACGCGCTTGCCGTCGGTCACCGGGGTCGGGGCGGCCATGTTGGTCTTGGGATGGCACTGCGTCTTGCCCGTGGCCCAGAACTGGCGCTCCCACAGCTTCTTGCCCGTCTTGGGATCGAAACACAGAACGTGCAGGCGCTTTTCCTCGGGGCCGGAGCAGGTCGTGACGTAAACGCGATCGCCCGCGATCACGGCACTCGACAGCCCCTTGCCGGGCAGGTCGGCCTTCCAGCGAATGTTCTTGGTGGTGCTCCACTCGACTGGCAGATTGGTGTCGTCGGAAGCGCCGGTGCCGCCCGGGCCGCGGAACTGCGTCCAATCGCCGCCCTGCAAGGTCGGCACCAGCAGGCCAGCCAGCAAGCCACAAAACAGTATCCCTCGCACCAGCTTCGATCGCTTCATGGTTCTTCTCCTGACGTCAAGACCTCGACGAAGCACCGATCACTCCGCGAGAGGAAACAGTTTTTCCAGCAGTCGGCGCTGCACTGGTTTCAAGCGAACACCCGGTCTGCCGCGGCGGACCATCGCTTCCGCTTCCGCAACGGTTGCGACGACCTGTCTGGCGAGCAGCACCCCCATCACCGTGGTGCCGGAGCGGCCGTGGCCCATGGCACAGTGAACATAAGCTTTGCCCGGCCAGGCTGCAACCCTCTCGATCAGTTCCCGGAAGCGCCCCTCGTGCGGCACTCGGGCATCGAGAGTGGGCAAGCACAGATAAGAGCGGCCCGCGATAACGCCGCGCGGCTCGCCGAACTCACACGTGAGATCGACGACCAGATCCACTTCTTCCGGCAACTCGCCGGGCCAGGCTCGCCGACCCAGGAACAGCCCGGGCACGATCTCGTTCCAGCACTCGCCACGGAACCGATACGCATACCAGATCAGCCAGGTCAGCAGCAGGTAGGGGGCGGATGGGGCCATGGCCCACCATGCCAGCTTGCCGTCGTCGCGCTTACCGAAAACACCTGGCCCTAGACCGAGATAGGCCCCACTGACAATCCCGAAACTCATCCCGGGCCAGACCAAGAGCAAGGTCCAGCCTCCCCGGTCGATGGCCAGCGCGATCGACCAGACCGCCACGACCAGGAAGAAGAACCCATAGAGCATCCTCAGCTCACTTCACCGGCGGCGTGACGATCTTGAATGGCACGGCGCCGCCAATCGCATCGCACAGGCGGGCCTGAAACGTCCAGTTCTGCGCCCAGTTTTCAGTCTGTTCGTTCTGGCAGATCTTGAGCAACACCTCGTTCTTGCCCTTCTTCAGTTCGCCCACGCCCACGTACTGGTCCATCTTCATGCCGTGGTGGTATTCGTGGTGGAAGAAGATCTGCTTGCCGTTCAGGAAAATCTTGACCGCGTTGATAGAGCCGACGCGAACCTCGACGGGCCGCCCTGCCGGCGAATCGATCTCGGCGTAAGCGTAGGCGACGGCCCCCTTTTCCTTGCCGATGACCGTGTTCAGGTCGACCTTGCCGTGCGGGTCGTCGGTGGTGTGGTCGATGAAGCGGGCCGGCTTGCCCGCCTTGCCCTCGTACTTCTTGCTGAGGTCGAAGTCCTTCTCCGGTGCGTAGGCCACGTCGAAGCCCTTCATGCCGACGTTGTCGAAAGTGGTCAGCAGTACCCAGCGGTTGATGATGCCGTAATGCTTTTGCAGGTCGACATTGACGCCCAGGTCTTTGAGCTTCTTGGCCAGATCGTCGACCTGATCGCGGTCACGGGCAAAAGGCATGAGCTTCTTGAGCGCGACCGTGGCGGCGTCCTTGTTGCCCCCGTCGAGCACCTTCTGGGCGTCGGCCATGGCCAGGGTGATGGCGTCACGGCGAAGCTCGGCGCCCGGATCGTCGAGCATGCCGGGCAGCAGCCGCTCGGGCGCCTTGGGATCGATCTTCACGAGCCAGTCGTAGGCGAGACGGCGGCCCGGGCCGGAGTGCTTGGTGTCGAGCACGAACTTCTCGAGAGCGGCGCCGTCGAGCTTCTTGTTACCTGCGAGAGCCTGCTCACCGATGGCCTCGACCGCGGTGCGCAGATAGTTGGCGGCCCGGGGATTGGCATGGTCGAGACCGGCCAGCACGGGCAGCATGGCCTGCGGCCCCTTGGCGACGATGGCCCGCCAGGCTTGCTGCGCGGCCTCGTTGCCCTCGCCCTCGGGGCCAACCGCCTTGATCTTGGCGATCTCGGCTTCTTGACAGAATGCGGCTGCCGACACGGCCAGCAGGGTAAACATGCTAACGGTGATCCTCTTCATCACATCATCCCTCGAGGATTTCTGGGCTCTTGTCCTAATCTAGGAAGCCGCGCGGGCGAGTGCAACGCTCCAGTGCTGGACGCTGCCTGGCCGGGATCCATTCAAGTAGCGTCCGTGGATCATAGAAAGCGTTCGACGAGCGGCACGATCTGGTCGCCGGCATCTTCGAGCACGTAGTGGCCCGCCTCGGGAAAGGTGTGTACCTCGGCTTCCGGGCAGCGGCGTTTCCATTCGGCCAGAAAATGCTGATCGAAGACGAAGTCCTGTTCGCCCCAGCAGATCAACTTGGGGATGGCGGCAAATTTCGGCAGGCTGTCGGCCACCTCGTTGACGAGAGCCCAGCTCGTGTCGCCCGGCCCGAGCGGGATGTCTTGCACGAAGCGCAAGACAGCGCGGCGATTCGCCCACGAAGCGTAAGGCAACCCGTAGCCCGCGGCCACATCGGCGGGCAGCTTCTTCACGCTGCAATGATCCTGCGCGTAGCGGACAAAGCCATTGAGCCCGCGTACCAGGAGCGGCCCGACCAGCGGGCTGCGGCACAAGGTCAGTTGCCAGGGGAAGGTCTTGCTGGCCGGCTTGGGGAAGGCCGCCGTATTGAACAGGACAATGCGTTCGATGCGCTCCAGGTGCCGCAGCGCCCAGGCCATGCCGATCATGCCACCCCAGTCGTGCACGACGAGCGCGATCTTGTCGCCCGGGCTGAGCTGTTCGACGAGGGCGTCGAGGTCGCGGGCCCGCTGTTCCAGCGTGTAGGCGTACGCTTCATCGCCGGGCCGATCCGACAGCCCGCAGCCGACATGATCGGGCACGATGCAGCGGCGCCTCTCCCGCAGGGCCAGCACCAGCTTGCGAAAGAAAAAAGACCAGGTGGGATTGCCATGCACCATCAAGACGGGCGGCCCCTGGCCCTCGTCGAGATAGTGCTGGCGGTAGCCCCCCGCGTGCTCGAAATAGCGGTTCTCGAATGGATAGAGATGTCGCAAAGAAGCTAGCTGATCGAGATCCATGAAGTCGATGTTGCGTGTTGCGTGTGAAGGTCAATCATCGAACAGGGGCCCGCCCAAGCTGTCAGCGGATGGTGCCGTCGGGCGCCGGTTCCGGCACGGGGGGAGGCATCGGAAAGCGTCGGCCCGGCCCGGGCCGCCATTCTTCCTCGGGCACCAAGTCGTCGCCGTGCCTCCCATGATGCGGAAACTGCCGACGGAACCGGACAGCATTCTGCGGCGTGGTCACGTAGAGCATGTCGTCGAGAAATACCACGTCCAGCCCGGCCTGGTCGGCGACAAGCACCACCGCCATTTCCAGCGGTGTCCCGGCCAGCTTCAGAGAAACCTTGAGCTTGGCGGCTTCGCGCGTGCGGTTGTGATCAAGGGCCACGTTCACCCCGGAGCGGGCCGCCAGATCCTTGAGGGCAGCTTCCAGCGGCTTGTCTTCATAGTCGACGTCGATGCGCTGCTCCAGGGCTTGATCGCTGCACCAGCTGGGGACCAGCCACAGCGTGTTGCCTTCCTGGATGATGACGCCGTCGACCTGGCTGGCCAGCTTGCCCAGCGCGTTGCGCACACTGATGCCGGTAAAGGCGGGCAGCTCCACGGTTTGCTCACGCGGATCCTGCCCCTGCCCGCCTTCCTTGAAGGCACGTAGGTCCACAACCACCTCAATCTCGAAGCGCTCGCTGAAAGTCTTGAGGGCCTTGTTCAGGGTGCAGTTTCGTTCGATGACGGGGGTGGCCACGATCTTGCCCAGCTTGGCTTGCAGAAGTTCGGGGCTCGAGGGCACCTTGCCCTTGGGTTCCGGCACGGCCCCGGCCA
>JBFWSD010000111.1:0-10617 GCA_050248575.1 Gemmataceae bacterium | reverse complement strand
GCAGACGACGGGCATCGATGTTGTTGGCGTCCAGGAGGGACCGGCCACCCAGGGCCGTATAAGTTTGCAGCACCACTTCGCCCAGCACCAGGAACAGGGCAACATTGGCAAGCATCAGGTCGACGGTGCGACGGAACCAGCGGGGCGTTGGGAACAGGTAGTGCCAGAAGACCAGGAGCACGAGCCAGCCCGCGAACAGTCCTGGCAGCAGAGGCCGGAAAGCAGGGGTGCCGCCGACGGCAAGCATGGCCGCAGCGGTCAGCACAATGCTGCCCGACAGCAGCTGCCGCCAGAATGCCAGACTTCGAAACATCATTGGCGTGCCTCCCAACTGTCAAAGCGAGCGTCAATCATGCTTCGCCACGCTGCCACGGAACCAGCCGCCGGCGCGGGCCACTGCGCGCGCGTAGGTGCCGACCAACTCAGACCAGCGGTGTCCCGTCAACGTGACTTCCTTGTTCGCGACTCGATCCGTTGCCAGAGCGCAGGCGGGCAGCTGTCGGGCAAACTCGTTCAGGCGGGCGTCGAGGTGGTTCTTGTCGAGGATCTTGCGCTGGTCGAACGCGGACAATTCCGCCACCCTGGGCCGCCCCGGCGTGACGTTCACGTTGGGTAACGGCGTTGCCGCAGCCTGGATCAAGTGCTGCAACCGCTCGACGAAGGGGGCCATGTGTTCCTGAAAGCCCACCAGTGCGAAATGGCGCTCGAGGTGATGCCGAGCACGTTCGAGGTGCTTGTCCGTCAGCGGGCCGTCGAGAATGACTCCGTCTTCGGCCGCCAGCATGCGAACCTGGAAGTTATCCACGATCGTCGACACCGGGTCGAGTGCGAACTCCATGAAGCTCATGCGTGCAATGATTTCGTGCCACGGGTGATCGGTGTTGCGCACGATGAAGTAATAAAGAGAGATGATGCGGTCCACAGGATGGCGCAGCACCGTGATGTAAGTGGACTCCTCGGGCAAGAACGCATGCACTCCGAAACCCATGTGGCCCAGGACCAGCCGCAGGCGCCGCTTCCTATCCAGGGGCAGCGCACGCAGCCAGCAAATAAAGTCAAAAGGGCTGATGCCATTCTCGAGACGGGCAACTTCCTCGGCGTGAAACGAACGCTTGAGCAAGGCAGCAGTGGAGGTGCCCGCCGTCTTCGGCACGTGCAGAAAGATCAAACGCGGTGGTTGTGCGTGGTTCATCAGTGTGCTCATCGTGCTCATGCGGGCAGGCGATAGCCGAATTTCTCGATTTCCCAGGCGTGGCGCTCTTGTACGGCCTTCCTGGTGTCTCGGTCGAAGAATGCTCGAACACTCACGTCGACGGGCCGGTTGCCCTTCTTGAAATGGGGAATGCGCTCAGGCTCGAACGGGATGGTCAAGCGCTGGCACACCTGCTCGATGCCTTCGGGCAACTGTTCGAAGCGAATATACGAATCCACGCACTCCTTCCCGTCGATCAGGTACTTGTCTTGATCATTGATGTCGCCACCCTTCGCGATCCAGCAGCGGAACCGCTCAATTTCCGTCTTGCCCTGCCTCCAGTCGGGTGGGATCAACTCACGCAACATGAAGTAGGCCGACACCAGTTTTTCGAAGGGATTGCGGACGACCGTGAACTTGAAGTAGTCCTGCCAGGTTGCGGGACCGATCAGGTCGCGTATTCTTTGTGCTGAGAGATGGTTGTACCAGGTCACGTTGCCCGGGACCATGCCGCGAAACCCGATGATACCGGCTTCGGAGACGTATTCGCTGCGTGAGTCGGAGGCAGCCCACTCTCCAGCGCGCATGCAGTAAGGCTCGAAGTAGGATTCCACGGACGTTCCGGCCGTCTTCACGGTCTTGGTGAAGATGAAGCGCTTGCGATGGCTAACAAGCATCGTCCAATCCTTGGAGGTCAGGAGCTGTTGTCTGCCATACTGCGGGCCCATAATCAATGTTCGCAGCGCGCACAAGTCCAGTTGAGCCTGGCTGGGCGGCGTGAGTCAGCCGCTCAAGCCGCCAGGTTTTGTTGTCTACCGCGCGTGTGTGCGATCACTTCGAGACGCTGTGCCATGCGGCGGCCCGCCCGCTCCAGCGCTAACTCCTTTTGTGCGTGAGCCTGGGCGCGTGCTCCCAGAGCCCTTGCCTCGTCTTGATTCTCGTAGACCCAGCGCAGCCAGTGGGCGGCCATTTCTGTTGCAGGCTCGGCCCACAGGTAATCCTTCCTGTAGGGGGGCACGTCTTGCTGCAGCGGTACCAGCCGGTAGTCGACCAGGAGGCTATTGTCGTGCGACATGAAATCGAGATTGCCCGAATAGCCGGTGGCGATGACCGGCTTGCCCAGCAGCATTGCCTCGGCCATGGTCAGCCCGAGCCCCTCGGCGCGGTGCAGCGAAACGTAGCAAGCGCATGCCTGGATCAGGCCATTGGCTTCGGCGCGGGACAAAGTGCTGTCGATCAAGATGGCATCGATCGCGCGGGCCGCTTCCTGCAAGCGGGCCAGACCGCGCGGGTTGTTCTGGCCCCGCGAAACCTTGATCACCAGCACGACGCGATCATCGCGGCAAAAAGCACGGCGGAAGGCGGCAATGAGCCCTAGCGGGTTCTTCCGTTCCATGATGCTGTTCACGTCGAGCATGAACAGGAACATCAGGCGATCCTCGGGGATTCCGTAGCGCGACCGCGGCACGACTGCAGTCGGGCCGAGGCGAACGCCCGGAAACATGTGCACAACGGGAACGTCAACCGTGCGCGTCAGTGCCTGGGCGATGAATCGGGTCGGGGCCCAGATTTCTTGAACGGATTCCGCGTAGCGGCCCCATTCCGGGGGGACCTGCCCAAACTCCCAGTACCACATCGCGATGCGATAGACGTCACGCCGCGGCTGGAGGCCTGCCTTACGATAAACGGCCGGGCAGAAATCAGTGTCCGGCTGCACGTGGATGAGTGTGGTGTCGAACAATTCCAGCCCGAGCGAGTCGGCCCGCCCGGGGGTGTCCGTCGCCAGGTAGGCGGGCACGTCGCGGCACACGACGCGCACCCGACTGCTGCCGAGTCCCTCGGCCACCGCGCAGGCAGAAGCTTGCAAGCCGGATGGATAGCAAAAATGTCCAAGCAGGTTCAGCCCGTGAGTTAGCCCGGCAGTGGTCAAGTCGGCATCGAGAGAATTCCACCACTGAGGTTCGACCAGGGCTGCGGTGGACTTGTCCTGTCGCAGCCAGGCCGCCAGACGCCGGATCTTTACGATGTCGGCGAATGCCTGTGGGTGATGATTGCGCCAGCGTGGCCGGGACGAGTAGGCGATGCGAAGTTGATCGAGCGGTGCCAGCGGTGAGGTCCATTCCTTCAACCAGCTGCCGCACAGGCCGAACCGATGGCGCAGCCAGGCGACAAAGCGTTCACGGCCGAACGGGGTCAGGGCATCAGGGAAGTGCAGTTGCCATTCGGGAGTCACGAGGTAGGTGTGCGTCAGCTCGCGGGCCGGGTCCTCAGCACAGGCGAGCAGGAACCACCAGATCGCCTCATCGCACAGGTCGTATTCTGCCTTGCCCTGTCGGGCCAACCAGGCGAGCAAACCACGACGGCCCTCGGGCAGAAGTGCCATGGGCAATTCCTGGCGCAGCTCGGTACCGAGTTCAAAGAGCTGCCTGATTCTTGCACCAGGATCTTCTTGAAAGGCCGTGCGCACATGCGACAACGCCGCTTGAGGCAAGCCGAGCTGTTCGTGCTCTTGACAAAGCCAGCGGAAGAAGTTGCCCGCCACTCCGTCGGAAAGGGCACGTGGGAAGCGCTGCCGCAATTCGGCGTTGCCCCGCAGCAGTTGTAGCACGAACCGGGCCGCAGCCCGCGCGCTGTCGACGCTTTTCCCAACTGTGCGGGGCAGGGCAATCTGGTCGCCCACGGCGTGTCGGATCGCTGCGTCATCGCCAAGATCGAGGGGCGGCCGCGCGTCCTGCATCGGTGCAAACTTGTGGAGCTGTTCCAGGAGCACCCGGCGCGGCGTGGGCTCTGTCGGCAATCGCAAGGTCGGCGCACTGCGATGCGGACTCAGAGCTGGATGATAGAAGGGATCTTCCAGCACCTCGAGAGCACGCAGGTCGCGGGCCGTCATGGTCAGGTCGTCAACTGGGTTGATCTTGCCGCGCGTGGCGCCTTCGTGATGCTTCAGGCAGGCAAAAGGCGTGTAAATCGTGCGGTAGCCCGCCCGCCAGGCACGCAGGGCGATGGCCACGTCGCTGTTGGCAATTCGGTAGCGCTCGTCGAAGCCGCCCACCTTCTCGAAGACCTGGCGTGGCAATAACTGGCACGCTCCCATCACCGCCAGATAGTTGCGATAGGTGTCGGCTGAGCCGAAGACGTTCCAGCCGTCCTCGGCGGCGGCGTTGTTGTTGATCAGCCCGCACATGTCCAGGCCGATGACCACGCCCGAGTGCTGCAAGCGGCCATCGGGGTAGATCAGCTTGGTGCCCACGCAGCCCACATCGGGGAGCTGGCCAAAACGTACCAGCTCGTCGAGCCAGTCCGGCTGCAGGACTTCGATATCGTTGTTGAGAAAGAGCAGGAAGTCGCCCGTGGAGTTTTGGTAGCCCGCGTTGCAGGCGGCCGAATAGTTGAAGTCTTGATGAAACGGAACAACCTTCTGGATGCGGCCAAGGCTCAACTGTTCCTGGTAAAAGGCCAGCACCGCCGGATCGGTGCTCTGGTTGTCGACAAGTATGATTTCCTTGTGTGGATAAGACGTCTTGTCGACCAGGTCGGCGACGCAGCGCCGAATGAAGGGCAACTGGTTCACCGTGGGCACGATGATGCTGACCCGCGGCGTTCCGCGCACGGGCCAGATAGCGCGGTGTGCTCCATTGTCAGTGGTCATGACCTCGGCGTTCAGACCTCGACGATGCAAATGATCGGCAAGCGCTCGCCGCCGCTGAGCGTCGACGAAGGGGGCTGCCCGCCACTCGGGCCAGTCTGCCCGATCGGTGCCGCGTTGATAAAGGCACAATGGCAGCCGGCGAAGCCGCGCTGCCGTTTCTGCAGCGCGGAGCAGCAGATCCCATTCCTGGGCCATGCCATATTCGGCGCGGGTGCCGCCCAGCCGCTCCAGCAACGAACGCCGCCACAGGGTCAGCCGGCCCAGATAGTTGTACGCCAGCAGTAATTCGGGCGACCAGTCCGGCTTGAGCACCACGCCGAGCGAGCGGTGCGACTGCCAGTGCTCATCGGTGTAGAGCACGTCGGCAGGATCGGCCGCGAGCGCCCGGGCAATCTCGTAGAGAGCGTGCGGCGCGAGAGAGTCGCCGGTATCCACCACGCCGATGTAGTCGCCGCGGCACGCCGGCAAGGCAGTATTGATGAAGCCATCGCCCTTCAGGTCGGCTTCCTTCAACACGGTCAGGCGTCTTTCCCTGTTCGCCAGGGCTCGTGCCGCCGGCAGTGCCTTCGGCCCGGCCACCAGGCAGAACTGCCAGTGTGGATAGCTCTGTCGTTGCAGGCTGCGCAATGTGATCAGCAAGTCCTGGCCGGCGGACCGGTCAACTCGAGCGACGAGGGTAACAACCGGCAGACCCGGCGTGGCCGTCGCCCACAACGTCTGGGCACGCAGCGTACTCCTTGCAGGCTCGTTTGCTTCGAGCCAGTCGAGTAAGTGGATTTGATCACTGCGAAGCCCCCGCCGCCTCAGCTTGTTCCTGATGACCTTGCACGTGCCGCCGAGACCCTTGTTCTTGACCGAGCGGGCAACCCGTCTCGGCAGGCGAAGCAAGCGGCGCAACCAGGTGCCTTCGGGGGCGAGAGCATGCATGAAGCGACCGAAAACCATGAACTTTCTCCCCACAGCTTTCTACCGGCGTGGCAGCAGCTAGCGCGCACAGTGCCCGGCCGGAAGATGCACGCGGCGGGTATCTAGCAGGCGCGAAATGGAAAAACAAGCGATGCTCGAGAACGCTTCGCTGAAAAACGAGGGACTGCCCGGGTCAAGAAAAGTGGAGAGGCTGGGCAACGGGGCGTTCACGCGATGCGTTTGAGCCAGCCCGACTGGTGGAAGGAGAAGAGATTGCGGCGCCAGAGAGGGTCGTCGCGTATGAAACGCTTGTCGCGGGCGAGAAAATGGTCCACGGCCTCGCGCGGACCGGGGCCGAATTCGCGCAGCACCGGATAGCCGTTGACATTGGTGTCTTCGACGACCAGGTACGAATCAACACCGATGAGCTGGCTGTAGGCGTCGATCTCTGCGAATACGTGCGCTTGCGTGTGGCACGAGTCGAGAGAAATGAGTCCGTGGGTAGCCTGAGACAGCTCGCGCACGCGCGCGATGGTCGACGCATCGATTGAATTCCCTTCGATCAAGCGAATGCGCGGATGGTCCAGCGTGCGAGCGATGCCCGTGAGTTGAATGTCGATGCCGATCACGAGGACATCGGGCGCTGCGCCGATCAGATCGAGCAGCGTGGCAAAGTAGAGGATCGAGCCTCCGCCCGCAACTCCTGTCTGCACGATGACATCGGGGCGGATCCGGAATACCAGTTCCTGGTAGAGCTGCATGTCGAACGGGCACTGGAGAATGGGAAAGCCAAGAAATGTGTTTTCCGACCAGCCCCGGTTGTCGTACCACAACTCGTGAAACTGATTCACGATTCGCGCTGTGCGGCGTTCGCGAATCCTGCGCAAAAACGATTGTCGGCTGCGTTCGAACAGTTTGAACGGATTGGTCAAGAGCATCGCATGCTTCCTTTGCACGATGCGGCCTGTTTGGTGCGGAGGGCTCTTAACAAGTGGCCATCGTCCAGGAAAGGGCAGTTTGCATGTGACCCACGCGTCCGCCCGGCAAGAGGGGTTGTGCGAATTGCCGCCATTCGTTATCACGCCACCCCGCGATGGCCCTGATCGACATTCGAGAAGCTGCGTCTTCGTCTCGTCTGCGTCGAAGGGAAATCAGCCGCTGTGGGAGAAGGATGAAGGCGCCAGCAACCATTCCCGAATCCCCGTTCGTCGATCTGGCGAGTCATGTCGTGGCCTTGAGTTCGCCGCGGCGCGTAACGCCATCGGCCTGGCGCGGGCTCGAGCCCGTGGCCATGTACCTGATCGGTTTGCTACGACCGCGCGTCTTTGTCGAACTGGGCACCTTCTCGGGCCAGTCCTACTGCGCCTTCTGCCAGGCCGTGCAAGAACTGAATCTGGACACGTCTTGCTTTGCCATCGATACCTGGCAGGGAGACCATCACGCCGGGGCCTACTCGCAGCTCGTCCTCGAGGAGTTGCGTGCTCACCACGACAAGATCTATGCGAGCCAATCGGAATTGATTGCGGCAACTTTTGACGAAGCACTGCCGCGCTTCGCCGACTCCAGCATTGACCTCTTGCATATCGATGGCTGCCACACCTACGAGGCCGTTGGCCATGACTACCAGGCCTGGCTCCCCAAGATGAGCCGCGCGGGAGTCATGCTCTTCCATGACATTGCCGTGAAGGACCGGCCCGATTTTGGCGTGCATCGCTTCTGGGAAGAGATCAAGCCCTGCCATCCACACTGGGAACTGCGCTTCTCGCACGGACTGGGGATCCTCGCAGTTGGCGCCGACGTTCCAGCCGGGCTGCACGCCTTGTTGAGCCTCCCGCCCGTTGCTGCCGAACAGCTCCGGGAGTACTTCAGACGCCTCGGGCAGCTGATGTGGACGCTCGGAGACCAGCAAACGGAACTGGTGGAGGCCAAGGCCCGGATCGCTTGCCTGGAGCAAGAAGCCAGAGCGACGCAACAAGAAGTCTGCCGACTGAAGCAACACTACACCGCCCGCCGATTTCAATTCGCGGACCGGGTCGCCCAGTGGCTCCTCGCGCTGCCTGGGCTATCTCTTCTCACCAAGGCGACGAGCCACCCGAAATAACGCGCTACTCTCCTCGAATCGAGCATGATCGGCGGGGCTAACCTATTTACCTGATCAGGTTTAGGGTTGGCCCCGAATGCGGCACCCTTGTTTGGGAAAAACGGCCCGCCTTGCGCCATTTCAATGAGACCGCTACGAGATTCCCACCTGTCCGGAGAGCACGCATGTTGCGGCAGTTCTTGCGACTGATGTTATGCGGTACGGCCTTGCTGTCATTGCCGCGGAGTGGTCCGTCTCAAACCCTCGCTGACCTGAAGTTTGCCAGCGCGGCCGATAGCCGGGCCGAATACGACCGGGCTGTTCGCCCTTTCCTTGCCAAGCATTGCCTTACTTGCCACAGCAGCATGAAGCCCAAGGGGGACCTGGACCTGTCGACCCTTGCTGCGGACATGAAGACCAGTACCAGCGGCGCGCGGTGGGCCATGGTCGCGAAGAGGCTGAAGGAAGGCGACATGCCACCCAGGGAGCGGCCGCGTCCGGAGGCTGCGAGCATCGCCGCAGTCTTGAACTGGGCACACGCCGAGGCCAAGCGGGCCAACAAACACTTCACCCGCCGGGAAGCGTATGCCAATGGCAACGTCATTCCACACGAGATCCTCTTTGATGCAAAGAACGTCCCGCCCTTCGATGGCGGCCCGCGCATCCGGCGGCTGAGCCCGGAAATCTACGCGGCCTTCACCGGCGAACTTGCCAAGGGGAAGTCGGGCATCGGTCAGCCCTTCTCTCCGGAAGGAAAGACCACCTTCAAGGACATGGGCGCCCCGAAGATGGACGAACCGGTCACGGCACAGCTCATCCAGAACGCGCTCGCGATCGTGGAAGTGCAGACCGCACACAAGATCGAAGGGGGTGCCGTGAAGGGCAGCATGCCGCGCGAGTTCCTGGCGCTCTTTGATCCGGCCACGCCGCCCACCGAAACACACATGGAAGAGGCCATCGCCCGGCAGTTCGAGACGATTCTCAGGCGGACGCCCACCGCGTCCGAGCGGCAACGCTTCCTCGCATTGATGAAGAAGAACATCGCAGACGCCGGGCAAACCGTCGGCGTCCGGTACACGCTGGCCGCGGTGCTGTTGTTGCCCGAAGCGGTCTTTCGCATGGAGGTGGGCAATGGGAAAGCGGACGAGAAGGGCCGGTTGCGTCTTTCCCCGCGCGAGATCGCCTTTGCCCTGGCCTATGCATTGACCGACAAACGGCCCGATGCCGCCTTGCTGGCGGCGGCGGCGACCGGCGAACTCGATACCGATGCCGGCGTGGCCAAACAGGTGCGCCGCCTGCTCGACGACAGCAAGGTGGATCAGCCGCGCATTCTTCGATTCTTCCGCGAATACTTCAACTACGATCAGGCCGACGAGGTCTTCAAGGACACCAAGGCCAGCGCGGAAGGGCTTGCTCATCCGGGCCACGATGCGCGCGCCCTCGTCGAGGACACCGATCAGCTCGTGCTGTACATCCTGGAACGAGACAAGGAAGTGTTGCGCGAACTACTGACCACCAACCTGAGCTTCGTGGGCTACAAGAACGCGGCGACGATCAAGAAGCAACGCGCCGATGCCATCGTCAAGTTCGAGGCAGACAAGAAGAAGAACCCCGAGAAGTTCAAGAACAAGGAACTGAAGCTCCCGGGCAAGAGCATCTACGAGTCCTATGGCCTGGCCGATTTTCCCGATCAGCAGCCCGTGGCATTGCCCGCCAAGCAGCGGGCCGGCATCCTCACGCAACCGAGCTGGCTGGTGAGTCATTCGACCTCGTTCGACAATCACGCCATCCATCGTGGCAAGTGGATCCGCGAACGGTTGCTCGGCAATGTCGTTCCTGACATCCCCATCACCGTCGATGCTCAGTTGCCCGTCGCGCCCGAAAAGACCTTGCGCGAACGGATGGCCGTCACCCAGCAAGCCAATTGCTGGAAGTGTCATCAACTGATGAACGACCTGGCCTATCCGTTCGAGCAATACGATCACTTCGGCCGTTTCCGCACGCAGGAACTGGTGCAGGACCTGCAAGCAACGGCCAAGAACCTCGACAAGAAGGGCAAACCGCTTGGCCCGGTCTATCGTGGGGCCCCGCTCAACACCTCCGGGCTGATCGCGCATGTCGGCGATTCCCAGGTGGAAGGGGCCGTGAATAACCCTCTCGATCTGATGAAGCAACTGGCCGGCTCGGAACGCGTCGAGCAGGTCTTCGTCCGCCACGCGTTCCGCTACTGGCTGGGCCGCAACGAAGCGCCCGGCGACGCGGCCAGCCTGCAAGCGGCACACCAGGCCTATCGCCAGCAGGGCGGCAGCATGAAGGCCCTGATCGTGTCCTTGCTCTCCAGCGAATCGTTCCTGTACCGCGTGCCCGAGTCTGCGGAAGCCAACCACGCCCCTGCCAACCTACCCCGAAGGGAGT
This sequence comes from Gemmataceae bacterium, assembly GCA_050248575.1. Taxonomy (GTDB): domain Bacteria; phylum Planctomycetota; class Planctomycetia; order Gemmatales; family Gemmataceae; genus JBFWSD01. The sequence continues at coordinate 375 of JBFWSD010000111.1, read as the reverse complement.
GAGTATGTTCCTCAATCGTCGCGAAGCGATGAAGTCGATGGGCCTGTCGGCGGGCGCCACCTTCCTGGCGCCGATACTGGCCCGGCTGGAAGCCCAGGCCGCGGGCAAGCCGATCACGGCCCGCCGGTTCGTTTTCGTGGTCGAGAGCAATGGCGTGCGACCGGAACAGATCGCGCCGTCCGGTATCACGCGCAAGCCGCGCGAGCAGCGTCCCATGAACGGGCCGGCCGAGTTCATCAATGTGTCGCTGGCCGACCGGGAATTGCCCTTCTCGCTCGAGCCGATCAAGAACTGGAAGAACAAGGTCACCATCGTGGAAGGGCTGTCGGGCCGCGTTTGCGGCGGCGGCCATTCCAACAATTTTGCTGCCCTCGG
>JBFWSD010000110.1:0-10627 GCA_050248575.1 Gemmataceae bacterium | reverse complement strand
AGGTCGAGCCAGGGCGTGCAGCCGCTGAGCAAGAGCGCGACGAGCAAGCAAGCGCTGGCGGCACGGCGCGCGGGCAGGCGCAGCGCGGCCCGCGGGCGCGCCAGGGCTGCCAGGCTATTCATCACGCGCCTCATCGCGAGGCTCCACAAAGTTATCCGCGGTCAGGGCCGCGATGGCCCGATCCACATCCGTGCTGTCGGCCACGATACGGCCGTCGCGCAGGGCCACGATCCGCCGCGCACTTCGCGCCACCGTCGGATCGTGCGTCACCAAGATGATCGTGATCCGGCTCTCCTCGTTCAGTTGCTGAAACAGCTTGATCACTTCTCGGCTGGTGCGCGAGTCGAGGTTGCCCGTCGGCTCGTCGCACATCAGGATCGAGGGGTTGTTGACCAGGGCCCGGGCGATGGCCACGCGCTGTTGCTGCCCGCCCGACAGCTGGCTTGGATGATGGTCGAGTCGATCCCCCAGACCAACCCGCTCGAGCAGCTCGACGGCCCGGCGGTGCCGCTCCTGCGCCGACGTGTGCTGCGCGTAGAGCAAGGGCAGCTCCACGTTCTCGATGGCCGGCGTGCGCGTCAGCAAGTTGAAGTTCTGAAAGACGAAGCCGAGCTGTTGATTCCGCACGTCGGCGCGCTCGTCGTTCGAGAGCGTGACGATCTCTTTGCCCGCCAGCAAATAGCTGCCCGAGGTTGGGCGGTCCAGGCAGCCCAGCGTGTTCATCAACGTCGATTTGCCCGAGCCCGACGGGCCCACCAGGGCCACGTATTCCCCCTGCTCGATGCTCAGGCTCACGCCGTTGAGGGCAGCCACCTTCACTTCGCCCAGATCGTAAACCTTGTGCACACTGGTCAGTTCAATAAGAGCCATGTCTTGACTGTAGCCCGTGGCAGCGCCATCTTCACCCGATTCCGCTGCGGCTTGCCTGTTTTCGCGCTTCCTGACGTTGGTTGCCCACGGCTATAGCAACGGCAGGGCCAACGAACAACAGAGCCTTTACCCGATGGACGGCAGTGCTGACTTGCCTGCAACAGACTGACAAACATGGGTGCCATCGGCAAGCAGGGCAGAGTCGTCGAGCGATCCATTCGCACGCTCAAGGACGAGGACGTTCGTGTGTTGGCCGTCGTGCCGCTTGTGAAGAGGGCGTTCCAGCGTGAGCTGTCGCTGTATATCGACTGGCATAATTGTGAACGGCCTCATACGACGCTCGAAGGTGCTACTCCGGATGAAGTCTACTTCGGCGTTCGTCCCGCATGTCGTCGTCCGCGATTCGAGCCGCGTCCTGGCTGGCCGCGCGCGTCGCCATGCGCCTTGCCGCGCACGCTGGTCAAGGGACAGCCCGGCGCTCGGCTTGAAGTGTCGGTCGAACTCGTAGATCGTCGTCGTCATCATCCACTCGTGACCATCAGTCGCGTGGCGTAATCATCAGTTGCGTCGACCTCGTCCGCGCTCAGCGTGCGCGCCATGCATGGCCAACCGCGCTCTCGAACCCGGTTCCGCGCCCATTTCCGCTGTACGTTGCCGCACGGGGTCAAGGAGGCAGCAGCGAACAATCAATTCCTTCCGGCGGCCCAAAGCCACGACGCTGCGCCTCTTCTCGTTCTTTTCGAAGCCGTTCATATTGTTCCGCTGGGAGCGGCATCCGCTGATCCAACAAAATACTTCCTTGTTCGTCCCACCTTCTTTCGTGGATAGGATAGCCATGTTCCGCGAGTGTTTCGTACGCCAGTTGCCCATTCGGGAACCAGCCGCGGCCGTAGCCGTGCAATTGGAACATGCAAAGAGTTTCCTCCGAGTCCAACTGCCCGTTTTCATTCCAAGTTCGCTGTAGACCGTGAGGGATCCCCTGGAGGTAAGATTTTTGCGAAATGAGCCTGCCATTCTTATATTCCTCGGTAGTTCCAGTGAATAACTCTCCATTGTACGTTACGTATTCGTCGCGCTCCGCGACGTCTTCAATTGGGACTACTAGCATCAGTCTACTCCAACTGCGTGTGCTCGGGCCGAACGACCCCCAGCATCACTTGATCAAATCGATCAACGTAGTGGATCTCTCGCAAACGTCGCACCGCGTCCTAACTTGTAAGAGCTTGGCAGTGCTGACTTGCCTGCAACAGACTGACAAACCTGACACGTTAATTTCACTCGCCCGGCGCAGAATGTAAATGAACGTCGAGATTATTGCCCCGAGCGCCGGGCACGACACCAGTGTCGGCACCTGACGCTACCGTTCATTTATCTTCAATGCTGAAAACAACTTGCTGCAATTGTTTGCGCACTTTTTCCAATTCGCAATGGGTCGATTGGCGCATGGCCCACGGTGGACGCGACTTGTGGCTTGGGCACAACCATGTTCATTGCGCAAACGAGCACACCATTTTGGATCTCGGACTCTCGATTTTGGATTCCAAGATTCTTGCATTTTTCTGGCCTGGGCAGGTCTCCTATCCACAAACTGGAAGTGACTTCCGAGGCCTAGCCATGCCCGAACAATGGAACAACCTGGTCAACCGAATCCGCGGGCTGCTCGATGGCCCGACCGGTCCGGAGCCCTGTGACGCGGACTTGCTCGAAAGGTTCCTCGCCCGTCGCGAGGAAGCGGCGTTTGCTGCCCTGATCGAGCGCCACGGACCCATGGTGCTGGGTGTTTGCCGCAGGATCTTGCATGGCTCGGCCGATGCCGAGGACGCCTTCCAGGTCACTTTTCTCACGCTGGCTTTGCGGGCACGCGGCCTGCGAAATCGCCAGGCGCTGGCGAGCTGGCTGTACCAGGTGGCGTACTTCGTCTCGTTGCGGGCACGACGTCGGTCGACGCGCCGCAGGGAGCAGGAGGTTCAAGGCATGATCCCGGTCGCGAGCGATCCCGCCCGCAACGTCGAGTCCGAAGAACTGGGCACGCTGCTGGACGACGAGCTGAGCAAGCTGCCCGAGAAATATCGGGCGCCGCTCGTGCTCTGCGGGCTGCAAGGCAAGACGAGCGAGGAAGCGGCCCGCGAGCTGGGCTGGCCCCTCGGCTCCATGTCGCGGCGGCTGTCCAGGGGACGCGAACTGCTCCGTCAACGCTTGCTGAAGCTTGGATACACGGTGCCCGCCGCCGCGGCCGCGGCCTTCTGGCCCCAGCCGGCGAGTGCCGCGGTCCCGCCGGCACTGGCGGAACGCACGATCCAGAACGGCCTGCTGTTGCTGGCCGGGCAAAGCGTGGCGCCTCTCGGGGGCGGCGTGGCCCCGCTCCTGCAAGAAACCCTGCGCTCGATGATGGTGTCGAAGGCGCGTCTGGCCATCGGTCTTGTCTTCGTGCTTGTCTGCATCGGCACGGCGGCCAGCTTCGCGCTGGGCGTGTTCCAGTCACCGCCGCCGCCGCCGCCGGTTGTTCTGCGCGTCGAGGCGGATGATCAGCGCGGGCCGCCCGAAGTCGAGTTGCCGGAAGGGGCCGTGGCCCGCTTCGGAAGCCTCGACTGGCGGCACGGCGGCGACGTGAAATTCGCCGGCTTCGTGAATGACGGCAAGCAAATCGTCACCGTGACCAGTTCGGAAAGTCATGGTGAGGGCCGCTATCACGGCTTCTGCCGGCTCTGGGATCCTGCCACGGGCCGCGCGCTCCGCCGTTTTCCCATGCGCGACGACGTGGCCCAGGCCTGCCTTTCCAGAGACGGCCGCCGCCTGGCCGTCATCGGCCACAATCGCGGTGAACTGTGCGTCTACGAAGTTGATTCCAGCAAGCTCCTGTGCGTCATTCCGGGCACCCCCAAAGGGGGCGCCTTCGATGGCTTTGCGGGCATGTGTTTCGCGCCCGACGGTAAGCGGCTGGCCACCATCTCGAGCGATCAGGTCGTGCGCACCTGGAACGCTGCCACCGGCAAGCTGCTGCTCGAACTGGGGGAGCCCGGAGACCGTCCGGGCATCGAGTGGCCGAACGCGCTCACCTTCTCGCCCGACGGCAAGACCTTGGCCTACTCCACTTCGGCATTGAAAGCCGAAGGCTGGACAGGCAGCGTGTGCTTCTGGGACGCGGCCACCGGCAAGCTGTGCCACACCGTCGAGGAAACGTCGGACAATCCCCTCAATCTCACCCATCTCGATGGCATCGAGTACGCGCCGGACGGCAAGAGCTATGTGCGGCCGCGCAAGGACGGTACCGTCTCGCTTTGCGCCGCCGACACGGGCAAGGAGATTCGCCGCCTGGGCCAGCCGCGCCAGCGCAGGCCTCAACAACCGACCCAGCTGGCACGCATGCTGTTTGCACCGGATGGCAAGACCATTGCCGTTCGCGATCATGATTACGGGCTGCGCCTGCGACTCTATGAAGTGGCAACCGGCAAGGAGATTCGTTTGCTCGGCGACGACCGCGCCACGGGCCGCCTCGACCCGAACGACAGCCTCAACTTCTCTGCTGACAGCCGCCAGCTGGTTGCCGTCTCCTGCAACACCATTCGCCTCTGGGACGTGGCGAGCGGCAAGGAGACCACGACGAGCGCAGGGCATCAGTCCCAGCTCCAGCACCTGAACGTCAGCGCCGACGGCAAGACCATGATCACGCACGGCGACGACCAGGCCATCCTCGTCTGGGACCTCGTTACCGGGCAAGAAAAGAAGCGGTACGACCTGCCCTATTTCATTCGCAACCTGGCGGTGTCCGACGACGGCAGGCTGCTGGCGTTTGGCGGCCCGGGCGAAGTCATTCACGTCTGGGAGGCTGCTACCGGCAAGGTGCGGCACACGCTCGAGGTCCAGGGCAAAGCGCAGGCGCAACGGCGCGGCGGCGAGGGCGGCCTCGCCTTTTCTCCCGACGCATCCTTGCTGGCTTCCAAGGACGGCGGGTTCGTGCAAGCCGACGGCACCGCCCCCGCCATTCGCTTGTGGGACCTGAACACCGGCAAGCAGTTGCGCCAGTTCAGCGATCCACGGGTCCACATGGGCTTCCACGACTTGCAGTTCACAGCCGACGGCCGCTTGCTGGCGGTGATGAGCATGCGGCCCGAAAAGAACCAGAGCGAAATGAAGCACTGCGGCGTGCGCTTCTTTGACGTGGCCAGCGGCCGTTTCGTCCGCGAAATAAACCCGGAACGGGGCTTCCTGAATCATTTCTACCTGTCGCCGGACGGGCGCAGCGTGGCGATGCGCTTGTCCGAAGACAAGGTCGTCAGCATCTGGGAAGTGGCCACCGGGGGCCAGCGAAGCAGCCTCGAGGGCACCAGCCCGTGGCATCTGGCCTTCACGCGCGACGGCAAGGCGTTGGCGGCCGCCGATATGCAGAATCGCCTGTGCTTCTGGGACCTGCGTACGGGCAAACTCGTGGCTCGACAGCATTCCCCGGTGCAGATGCGCGCGCTGGCGTTTCTGCCCGATGGGCGGCTCGCCTCGGCGAATAGCGACACCACGGCACTGCTGTGGGATGCGTCCCTTTACCTGGACCAGCTGCCCGCTCCCGGCGGGAAACTCGATGAGGAGAATCTTCATCAACTATGGCAAGAGCTCCTGGACCGCGACGCCAGCGTGGCGGGCAGGGCACAGGCTCGATTGCAAAGTGCCCCCACGCAGTCGCTTGCTCTCTTCGAAAAGAGGCTCGAGCCGGCCCAGCCCATCGACGCGCGCCGGGTCGATAAGCTGATTGCCGACCTCGACAGCGACGACTTCGCGGTGCGGCGCGCGGCGCTTGACGAACTGGGCGATCTGGGAATGGCCATTGAAGCGCGGCTGCGCCGGGCTCTCGCGGGCAGCCCGTCTCTTGAAGCCACGAACAGGCTGCGCGAATTGCTCGACAGTCTGCCCGCGCGGCCCTTGCCTGCCGCAACGTTGCGGCACATTCGCAGCGTCGAGGTGCTCGAGACATTCCGGGCCCGCCCGCTGCTCGAGAAACTTGCCCGCGGCGCTCCGGAAGCCAGGCTTACTCAGGAGGCCCAGGCCAGCCTGGCACGCCTGAAACCATGAAACGAACGCGAAACTTACGCTTTCTTGAACTCGCCAAAGGCCTGGGTCATCGCGTCCTTGAGCATCGAGCTGTCGTTGGAATAGACCACCAGCCTGGCCCCCTGGCGAATGGTGCGCACGGCCTGGTCCGTCTTCCCGAACCAGCAACCGGCGGCAACGTGCTTCCGGTTCGCGGTGTCGATGATCTTCTGCAAGATGGCGATGAAGTCCTTGTGGTCGTACTCGTTGGGGATGCCCATGCTCGTGGTCAGGTCGTTCGGCCCGACGAAGACGGCGTTGACGCCCGGAATGGAACAGATGTCGTCCAGGTTCTCGACGGCGGGCACCGATTCGATCATCGGAATGAACACGGTGTCGGCGCACTTCACCTTGGTGACATATTCTTTCGTGGCCTTGCTGGGCCATTCGTCCTTGTCGATGACGCGCTGGAGCACCTTGCCCTTCAGCGGCCGGTACACCGCGGCGGCGGCCAGCTCCTTGGCATGCGCCACGTCCTCGACATAGGGCACCACCACGCCATCGAAAGAATCGCACACCTTCGAGACGTCGGCAGCGTCACGGCTGTGCGTGCGCGCCAGCACGGCGATCCCTTTCGCGTTCAACGCGTACCGCACCGCCAGGAAGTCGGCGAGATCAAGGGCGTTGTGCTCGGCGCTGACGATGACGAAGTCGAGCACGCCCGCGGGCAGGAAATCGACGAGCCCGGGCACGATCCCGTTCTGGAAGAACGTGCCGTACACCCGGTTGCCCTTCATCAGCTTTTCCTTCAGCAGCTTCCCGCTCATGGCGTGTTCCTCGGACTTGGAGTTTGCGCATGCTCCCGGCTCGGGATGAAGCCTACTGGAGCCTCTCCAGCAAGTCGAGCAAATATGTTGTGTGATGGGGTGGCGACCCGCAGGCATGGAGATGTTCGCTGTTGCAGCCTACGGGCCGGACGGCCGATCAGCGAGTGGAAACGTGAAATCGTTCTTGCCCGTGGTCACCTCGGCCTGCAAGCCGGATGTATCGAAGCGCGTATAGCGCGGATCGATCAGTACTTCGCCCGCGCTGCGGCCATCCGGATCGGGTTGAGAAATGGCGACGCGGTAGTTGCCCGGCAATGCGCCGTCGTGGAGGCCGAAAGTGCCAAGCGTGAAACGGCCCTCCGCATCGATGGTCCCGACCGCGCTGTGCTTGCCGTCATCGAAGCAGACAACGCCCCCGGCCAGCTCGCGCGCCGGGCTGCCGTCTTCATGGACCACCGTACCGGTCACCGCGGCGGTCCCGCTGCCGCAACCAGCGAGCAGTAACACGACGAAGGGCAGGTAACGCATTGCAAACCTCCACCAGCGTTCAATCCAGGGCGCCGATGACCTCGCCGCCGTTGCGCGAGGCCAGGCTGCCCAGCACATCTCCCGAGATTAAGTTGTTCAGGGTGATGACGCGGCCATCTCCCATGAGGAAGGGACACACGCCGCTGTGCCAGCTGCCGAAAGCAGTGCGGCGATCTTCCATGGGCGAGCGCGCCAGCGGATGATTGGGGCCTGCCTTGCGGGCCGTGTACCAGGGAATGTCGCTGTTGTAGTAGCCGCCGTCGTTCGAGTGCGGGGCCGCGGCGTCGTAGCAGATGCCCATCTGGTCCGCACGCACGTGTTTCTCGCCCACGAACAGCGTGTTGCTCAGGCCGTCGGCATAGTCACTCACGCGCAATACCCGGGTCAGGGGCAGGTTGTTGTTGATGGACGTCGCGGGCCGCCGCAGGCTCAGGAACGGTGAGTTGGTGCCTGTCCAGTCGGCCGCCGGCGAAGCCTGTTTCCACCAGTAATCTACGTCCGAACCGATGTTGCCCAGGCACACTGCGTAATCGCCGACGGTGCCAAAACGCGGCCCGTAGGTGCCCGTCTGGTCTGAGTCCTTGGTGAGCGTGCGTGGAAAGCTGGCCGGTGAACGCCGCGTCGGGCAGTAATACAGTTGCAGCGGCGTCTCCTTGGCCAGCGCCGGCTGGGCTGGATGATAGTAAGAACGCGTTTGATCGAACTGGTTGTAAAGATTCTCCTGATCGATGTACGGCATCAACGACACCGTCCACGGGATGCCCTTCGGGTCGGGATAGGTCCGGTCGGGCGGGAAACAATCGTGTTTGTGCTGATAGTGATGCATGGCCACGCCGATCTGCTTCAGATTGTTCATGCAGGCCAACCGCTGACTGCTGGCGCGGACCTTCTGGATCGCCGGCAACAACATGGCCACCAGCACGCCGATGATCGCCATCACCACCAGCAGTTCGATCAACGTGAAACCGCGCCGCGCGGGCAAGAATCCGGACTGCTTCGTGCCGATCCGGTTTGCTGCGCGTATCAGAAATCGCGTTTGTGGTTGAGTCGAGTGCATGGGCCATCCCCTTCAAACGCTGCGCCGTTATCGGCTCGGCGCGGCAACATCCCAGATCAAGACCGAGGCATCGCGGCCGCACGAGGCCAGCCGCTGGCCGTCGGCGGCAAATGACAAGGCAATGACGCCGAGTTCATGCCCGCGGAAAGTGAACACTTCCTGGCCCGTTGCCACGTTCCAGACGCGGATAGGGCCGGGCCAGCCTGCCACGGCAATGAGCTTGCCGTCAGGCGAGAAAGCGAGACCGCCGACAAAGCCCAGCCCGGCGGGCAGAGCAAATAGCTCCGCCCCCGTGTCGACGTCGTGAACACGCACCAGAAGTTCGGGCAAGTTGCCCTCCGGGCCGGGACGCTCGCCGATCACCGCCAGCAAGCGGCCGTCGCGCGACAGGTCCACGGCCACGCTCCGGCTCGGCTTCGGCAGCACGCGCACTTCCCGCTGTGTTTGCAGGTCCCACACATGCACCGCGCCGGTCTTCTCGCTCAGGGAAAGCAGGCGGCCGCCGCCCTGGTGCAGCCCGCGCCAGCCGCTGGCCGGAATCTGCCAGTCGCGCTCCGCGCCCGTGGCCAGGTCGAGGAATCGAATGGGCTGAGTGCCGCCCCCATGGACGAGCGTGGTGCCGTCGGGAGAGACATCCACCCAGCGGAACGCGCCGAAGGGCCCCTCGATACGACGCACCAGCTTACCGCTCTGCACATCCCACACGCTGCACGAACGGGCAGGCTCTCCCAGGATCAGCTGTTTGCTATCGGGCGTGTAGCACAACGAATGAACGCCGTGCGCCAGGGGAATGCGATGCAGCTCGCGCGTGGTGCGGCTGTCCCAGATGCGGGCCATCGGGTCCGAGTTCTCCGCCGTGGTAGCGATGGTGTCGCCATCCGGGGCAAAAGCGGCCTCGAGAATCGTCCGCGTATGGCTGGGCCGCGGCTCGATGGCTGCCCCCGTCGCTGCGTCCCACAGACGAACATGAATCTCGAAGTCGGCACTGCTGGCCAGGATCTTGCCATCGGCAGAGAAGACGGCCTGGCAGCTGCCGTTGGCGCCGCTGGCTTCGCCGCGCAGCTTGCCTGTCTCGAAATCGATGAGCCGGATCGGCGTCTTGTAAGTGTCGAGCAAGGCCAGCGTGCGGCCGTCGCCGGATCGGCTCGCACTCTGAAACTGGAATGGCACACCAGTCCGGGCAGCCGCCTCCTCGCGCCCACTGGCCACATCCCAGACGCGAATGAATCCGTCCGTCGAAAAGGTGCGCAACGATTTCTCGTCGGAACTGAGCACCGCCAGTTCGGGCTGCACCGTGGCGATGTCGCGAACGAGCTGGCCCGTTTCTGCCGCGAATACACGGGCGTGTGCATCGGGGCCGGCCACCGCGATGCGCTGCCCCGACGCAGAGAAGGAGAGATCCATGACCCAGCTCGGCCGAGCCTGAAAGTGCCGCCGCAGCCCGAAGGGACTCGGTTTCAGAGGCGCAAGCTCGAGCGTGTGCGAACGCCGCCCGCTTGCCACGTCGAAGATCTCCAGTGCGTGACGATTGGTGGCCGCGGCCAGCTTGTCACCTCCCGGCGCGAACGCGATGGCGACGTAGATGGGGGAATCGTCGTCGAGCGGGCGGAGCTCGTGAAGGAGCTTGCCCGAGCCGACCTCGAAGAGGGCAAGCCGCCCGCCGGTGAGGGCTGTCCCATCGCGACCAAAGCGCTGCACGCAGCTCACGGCCGCCACCTTGCCGTCGGGTGCGAAAACGACGCGCGTGACGCCGGAGGGGAGCCGATCAAAGAGGAGGCTGCGTTTGCCACTGGCCACGTCAAACGAGACCGGCGTAGTGCCCGTGGCAAGGATCTGGCTGCCATCGGGAGTGAAGGCCAGATAGGCAGCATCGCTGCCCACCCAGAAGCGGCGCGTGCCGAGCCGCCCGACGGCGCCCGGGGGCAATTCGTCCCCGTAGAGGTCAACGGGCCGCGGCGGCACAATCACCACCGGCAAGACTGCCGGCGTCGTCGAGGCGGGCGTGCCGAGCCAGTGATACGCCAGCCCGGTGCCGGCGCCAGCCAGGCAGAGAAGCAGAGTGAAGGCGGCCAGCAGTTTGAGGCGCTGGAGTCTCATGCTCTCGAGGATGGCGTTGGCGACGAGAGTAGCCCGCGCTGAGAGGGCCGCTTCGTTGCCCCCCGACACCGCGAAGCTGGCGACGCGCTCGAGTAGTTGTGGCGGAGCAGCCCCGACCTCCTGGTGCCAAAGGCCTAGCGCACCAAGGGCAGCGGGCAAAGCGATCCCCTGCCGAGCCAGGCGTGCCCGTAGTTTCTCGCGTCCTTCTTCGAGGCGGCGCTTGAGCGTG
>JBFWSD010000109.1:0-10696 GCA_050248575.1 Gemmataceae bacterium | reverse complement strand
ATCGATGCGCTGACGGTCGCTCTGCGATAGGCTGTCGTACCAGAGCGCGTAGCGTTCGGCGGCACGCTCCAGCCGATACTGTGTCGCCGACGTCTCATCGGCGATGGCCCGCGACAGTTCGCGCAATCCATCCTGTTCGGCAGGAGAGAGGGCTTCGAAATGCTCGAGCTTGCGCATCAGCCCGGCATAGAGTTCGGGGTGAGAACGCAGCTGGTCGAGCACACGGCGATGGTCGAGCGGACTGTCAGCGGGCTGGCTTGCTGCCAGCACCACGCCCGTCGCGAACGACAAGCCGATTGCCAGCCACTTCTTCATGAACACCCCCGGGGCAGGTTGGACGTCGCTGGCCATTCTAACGCATCGCGAGGCCCGACGCCAACTCTGGGCAGAAATACGCCCGCTGATCCGCATCTTGTCCAGATGCGCCCACGGTTCACCCGCGGCCGTGCTGAGTAGGGATCCTTGGTTGCGGCTACGCCGCGCTGGGGTAGGAATTGCTGCGTGGTCGATCAGGAGCCCGAGTTGTCCTCGCCGAACAGGTCGGGGTCGTTGGGGTTGGCGAGCTTGTGGAGGAAATCGATGTCGTCGACATGCTCGTGATTGCGAAGCTGATCGACGACATGCAGATCGCGGACAAGGCGGTCTTCGCTCTTGGGGACGTGGCCCTGTTGCAGGTAGTGGCGCGTGCCGGCAAAACCGAGGAAACCGGCCAGCAAGACTGCGGCGGCCCAGCCGATGCGGCCGAGCCAGGGGCGGCCCTTGCGCACCATCATGGTAGGTTGCGGGGCCATCTTCTGCAGCGTCCGCTGCGTGAAATCAGGGGAGGGCTGAGGGCGCGGCAGATAATCGAGGAACTCCCACGTCTTCTTGAGCGACTCGACCTCGCGCCGGGCCGCCGGATCCAGACTCAACCTCGCCTCCACGTCGCGCGCGGTCTTCTCGTCCAGCTCGCCGTCGAGATAGGCGACCAGTTCTTCACGATCTTTCTCGTTGAGGGGCTCGGACATCTGATGCTCCTTGGCCCGCACTAACATGGCGGGCCCGGATTTTGGTCTGATCACTCTTCCATGGGTGCTTCCGGCACCGCCTCGCCATCCATGAAGATGTATTTCTGCAAGATGGCCCGCAGGTTCATGCGCGCCCGGCTGAGCAGCGACTTCACGGCTTTGGTGGACAGCCCCATGACTTCGGCGATCTCGGCGTAGTTCATTTCCTCGAACTTGTTGAGGACGACGGCGACGCGCTGCCGTTCGTTGAGTTCTTCGATGGCCTGGCGAACGACTTCGGCCAGTTCTTGCTGCTGGATGCGCTGTCCGGGCTGATGGTCACGGTCGTGGACCATCTGTTCCGCGGGCCGCGGCCCCAGCGGCCCGGAGTCACGCAAGGCCAAGGGAATCGCCGGCTTTCGCTTGCGGCGCCGCAGGGCATTCAGGGCCAAGTTGTTGGCGATCGTGAACAGCCAGGTAGAGAACTTTGCCCGCGCTCGATACTTCTTTCGCGAGCGGTAGATGCGCAGGAAAACTTCCTGGGCCAGGTCCTCGGCTTCCTCGGCGTTGCCCACGACGTGATGCAACACGGCCACCAGCCGATGCTGGTATTTGTCGACAAGCTCTTCGAACGCACCGGCGTCGTCGTCCCGCACCCGCACCATCAGGCGGATATCGGGATCGCGGAGCGCCAGTTGTCCGCTGGACTCGCCGATCGTTGCCACGGACACCTCGACGGTCCCTCCTTCTTAATTAAACCGTGCCCGACCCGGAGGGTTCCGGTCAGACACTGGAATCAGTCGGATCAGGAGTCAAGGCTCCCGACTCCCGCTCTCTGACTCCCAGCTCCAGATCGCTGACTCCAGATTCCTGGGCAACGCGACGCCGCAGCTGGCCGCAGGCGGCGTCGATGGCGGAGCCCTTTCGCTTCCGCACTTTCACGCTGACATTGTGTTTCTTGAGTTCCTCGGTGAAGGCAGACAGGGCCTGGTCAGTGGGGCGGCGATAGTCGAGTCCGTCCACATCGTTGAACGGGATCAAATTGATGTGGGCACAGCGGCCCTGGACGAGGCCGGCGAGCTCGCGTGCCTGGGCCACGCCGTCGTTGACGTCGCGGAGCAGCACGTATTCGAAGGTCACCTGGCGGCCTGTTCCGGCAAAGAAATCATCGACGGCGGTGAGAATATCCATCAGCCCAGTGTTCGTCGGCACGATGCGGTTGCGCAGCTCGTCGTTGGGTGCGTGCAGCGAGACGGCCAGGTGGTATTGCTTGCCCAGTTCAGCAAGCGTGCGGATCTTGGCGGGCAGCCCCACGGTGGAAATCGTCACGTGCCGGGCCCCGATGCCGAGCCCGTCTTGCGCGCCGGCCACCTCCAGGGCGTCGATCAAATTCTCGAGGTTGGCCAGCGGCTCGCCCATGCCCATGACCACGATGTTGCTCAAGCGCTCCTCGGCGGGCAGCAAGTTGCGTAGGCGGATGAGCTGTTCGAGGATCTCGGCGGAGGTAAGATTGCGGGCCACGCCGTTGAGCCCGCTGGCACAGAAGACGCAGCCCATGCCGCAGCCCACCTGCGTGCTGATGCAAGCCGTGCGGCGCGGACCATCCTGGATGAGCACACATTCGACGAGCTGCCCATCGTGCAATTTCAACAACAGCTTGTGCGTGCCGTCGTCGGCCCGGTGATGCGTGGCGATCTCGGTGCCAAGGGGCACGAACTCGGCATTCAGTTCTTGACGCAACCCCTGGGGCAGGTCGGTCATCTGGTCGAAGGAATCAGCGCGGCCCGCCACGATCCAGCGGCGCAACTGCCCGATGCGCATTTTGGGCTGGTTGCGCTGCGTGAGCCAGGCGCGCAAATCTTCGCGCGACAACTCCAGCAGCCCGCGGCGGGTCTGCACCTGCTGTTCCTTGGCCGTGCTGAGCATACGCTTGAATTGTAAACGAGTCCGCGGGCGGGAGAAAGAGCTTTGACGCACCACATGCAAGCTCGAGCGGCAACGCGGACTGCATGCAAAACGACTCTCGATTCAGCCCAGCTTCCTGGGGAGGGCCAGTGTCCATTCGCGGTGGATGAAGAGCTCGTCCCCCTCGAAAGCGAGCAGGTCGCCGGTGAACTGGAAGGCGCTGCCCGTGGCAGTGAGCTGGGTGTGGCACTCTAGACGCACCGACCAGTCGCCGCGATGGAGCGAGGCACGCTGGACCACCTCGGTCTGGGCCGATTGCGGCTCGGTCTCGATGATGCGATAGCGCTTGAGGAAGTAGTAGCCGAGTTCCAGGTCGATCTCGGGGATGTGGGCCAGCGAGGCCCCTTCGAACTCGCCGCCGTCGCTCTGCAAGGCATAGACCAGCTCGTTGGTGACCAGGTCGACCTGCAAGGAGCGCTGCATGGGCAGATGACGGAGCTTCTTGTGCTTGGTGCCCGGCGCGGCCTCGGGCGGCCCAAACTCGGGCAGCTTGCCGTCGTCTGCACAAGGGGGCCGTTCGGGCAGCTCGAGGAAGCCTGGCCCGGTGCGAACGCTGAGCTGCACCGGCTCGGGAGCCGGCCAGATGATTGGCCAGTAGGAGGTCGAGAGGGCCAGCCGCAGCCGATGGCCCGCCGGAAACGCATGCGCCACGTGATTGAGCTGCACGCGGATCGGATACCATTGCCCGGGCACCAGGGGTGACGGCGTTTCATGGCTGTCGCGATGCGTGAGGTTGAGCAGCCCGTAGGTCACGCGCAGCGAGGAGCCATCGGGGGCCACGTCACACAGCCGCACCGCAAGAACGGCCACCGGGCGATCGACGCTGACCTCGAAGGAAAGAACCGGCGCGCCCAGGATCTCGAGCCGTTCGCGCAAGGGCCGCGAATCGAAGACGAGAGACCCGCCATCGTCGGGCCGCTGATCGCGCGGCATCTCGCCGTCAGCCCCGAAGGCACACCATTCGCCCGCGCGGACGCCGATGATCTGGGGCGACGAGAATGAGAGCGTGGCTTCTTCATCCGGCCTGCGGCTGAGGTAGCCCGGGCAGAGGAAGTATCGGCGCGGTTCGATGCGCGGGCTGGGCCAGCTTGCTTCGGCGACCCAGCGGCCCGGCCGATCGAGATACTGGGGCTGCGGCGGCACACTCTCCTGCATCCACACCCGGTAGGCGGGCTCGGCCATGATGCCCGTGTCTTGCCCCTTGAGCCAGTGATCCCACCAGCGCACGGCTTCTTGCAGGAAACCGATGGCCGGCCCGGGCACGCCATCGTGCGGGAAGACATGCGCCCACGGGCCGATCAGCCCTTTGCGCGGGCACTTCAAGTGCTCGAGCAAGCGCGGCACGGCGTTGCTGTAGCCATCGGCCCAGCCGCCGATCGCGTAGACCGGACACTTGATCGCTTCGTAGTTCTCGCAGACCGAACCGTGTTTCCAGTAATCGTCGCGCCATGGGTGGCGCATCCAGGTGACGGGAAAGGGCTCGATGGCCTCGAGACGTTGTTTCCACATGTCGCGCCAGCGTTCCTCGACGATTTCGGGATCGGGGGGCAGCGCGGTGTAGAGCATGAGGACGCTGCCCCATTGCATGTTCTCGTTGAGCAGGCAGCCTCCCGCGTAATGAGCGTCGTCGGCGTAGCGATCGTCGGTGGAGCAAAGGGAGATGACCGCCTTCAGTTCGGGTGGATCGAGGGCCGCCACCTGGAGCGCGTTGAAGCCGCCCCAGGAGATGCCCATCATGCCGATGTTGCCACTGCACCAGGGCTGCCCGGCGATCCATTTGAGGATTTCGCGGGCGTCTTGATGTTCCTGGGCCGAGTACTCGTCGTGCAACACGCCTTCGGAATCGCCCGAGCCGCGCACGTCGACGCGCACGCTGGCGTAGCCCTTGAGGGCAAAATAGCGATGGATGGGCTCGTCGCGCGAGCGCATGAAATCGCGCTTGCGATAAGGAATGTACTCGAGGATCGCGGGCACCGGGTTGGCCTCGGCGTCCTTTGGCATCCAGATGCGCGCGGCGATTCGCGTCCCGTCCGAGAGCGTGATCCAGGTGTTCTCGATCTCGGAAATCTGGGCCAGGTCCATGCAAACCCCGATGATGTCGGTCGCGCTAGACGGCTTGCTTGCGAGTCCGCCGCGGCATCAACTGCTGGGCCGACCAGAAGCTGAGGGCCAGTTCCTTCCGCACCTCGATGCCGGCCTCCAGGTTCCAGCAGTTGACGATGGCCAGGCGGAAGCCGCCCGGGGGCATCGAGTGCCACGCGGGCGGGCGATCCTCGTGGAAGGTGATCTGGATGCTCGACACGCCGGGTTGCTTCAATAAGCTCGTCACGAAATCGACCGGCGGGTGGCGGTACTGCACCTTGTGCGCGCCGAACAGCACCACGCTGTAGCCCGTGCGCCGCTCGCTGTCGTCGAATTCCCAGACCCCTTCGGCATAGAGCCTGATGAGGGCCTGCACCCAGTTCTTGCCATAGAGATCGGGCCACTGGTCGGCAAAGCGGAGGTGGCACTCGATGATGTGCCCGCCAATGGTCTCGAGGTTGACCATCCCGGTGTAGCCCTTGAGGTTGGCGCGGAGCCACTGGCCGCACTGTGCTTCGAGCTCGGGGCGGGGTTCGGCCTGCACGATCCAGTAATCGAACTTGCCGCCGTCGAGCGGCTTGCCTGTGACGTGCCGCCACCAGCGGCACTCGCCGTCGACGACGGCCACGTCGCTGGAGACATGTTCGCCGGTGAAGAGCGGCTCCCACATGTGGCCGGGCCGTTCGAAGCGCTTGTATTCCTTCTCCGAACGCAGGATGCGTGTGCCCGCGCCCATGCCGCGCATGTTGTAGATCGGCTTGCTGAAGACGGGATAGCTGGCGGGAGGTAGCCCGTGCGGGCCGCATCTCAGCCCCTGGCTCTCGGCGACGGTGAGCTTGTTGTACACCCACTTGTAGCGCGGGTACCAGGCCCAGGCATCGCCATCCTCCGTCGGAATCTGCACCGACTCCGGGCACTGGGAATTCTGGAAATACTGCAGCCGCCAGGGGTCTGCTTCACAGATCATCGAGCGTTTGCCTCCTTCGCCAGCAAGGAACGAGCGACAGACACGCATTATACCGTCTCTCGTGCGGGAAGGGCAGAGCGAGTGTAATCGTGCCACTCGCCGGCAATCCTCGTAGGATGGTGAAAGTAGTGAGCGAGATCTGTCGACCCGCGGCTTACTTTCCAATACTCAGAGCTGATGCTGCAATTCGCCTGTCCAGGTTGCAAGAAGGTCCTGCAAACGCCCGCAACAAGCGCCGGGCAAACGCTGAGCTGCCCGGGCTGCCGCGCCACCATGCGCGTGCCGGGCGGAGCCAGCGCGCCGGCTCGGCCCGCCGCAACACCAGCGCCGCCTCCTCCGCCGCCGCCCGCGCCGCCTGCGCCACTTCCCGTCGAAGTGATGGGTGTGGCGCTCGAGGAATCGGCCCTCCCGTCTGCCGAGGTGCTCGAGGACGAAACGCCAGATGACATGCCCGCGGACGACGCCGAACAGCCCGCTTTTGCGAAGTTCAGCGACAGCGAGCGCGTAGCCTACTTGCGTGCCCGCTTGCCTGCGCACACTCCTCCCGAGGCCTACGAACTCGGGCCGATCCGGGTGGTGAGCCAGTATCGCTTCGTCATGCCAAAAGCGGGGGAGGGGCTCCTGACCACCATAGGCGGCGGTTTCTTGGTGTTGTTCTGCTGCTCGGGCGGTTTCCAATCGATCGACCGTTTGCCTGCTTCGCTCTACGGTGCGCTCGCCGCCGCGGTCGCCGCCCTCGCCTACGGGCTCTGGAGCGATCATCGCGAAAAGGAACGCGTCAAGAAGCTGCCCTACACCAGCGAACGCTTTATCTGCCGCGACGGCATCATCAGCGTCGACGAGGGCAAGGTCTGCGTCTGCCGCTGGGAACAGGTGCAAGGACTCTACACCTTCTTTCTGGAGATCCGGACCAAGCTGTACGGTCTGATCACCGTCGGTTCACAGCGCTCGGAAATCTACACGATTCGCACGCACGACGGGGAAGAGATCAAGTTCAGTTCGGCGTGGCCCTTCTACAAACGCTGCAAGGCAATTCTGGAAGAAGAGACGCAGCCGCGCGCGCTGGCCAATGCCTGGGAGACATACCGGGCGGGCGGGATCGTCGATTTCGGCGCCTTTCACGTGTCGCAGGGAGGTCTCGGCGGCCAGGGGCAGTTCATCGAATGGCCGCGCATCAGCCGCGTCGAGCTTGGCGGCGGCGTCGTCTTCATCACCGCCATCACGGGCGACGCACTTATCGACCATCCCGTCGGCAATGTGGCTAACCTGCAAACATACCTCACCATTGTGAACGACCTGTTGAGGCAGATGAAAAGCAGACTGCGCGGGCCGCGATCGGATAGAATCGAAGGCGGCCATGGAAACAACCAGCACCAGCACTGCCCGCGAGCGACAGCTGCGCACTCTCTGCGCGGAGCTGGAACGCCGCCTGCGCGCGGGCGAAGATTGTCACGCCGCCGGGCTTCTCGAAGCCCATCCAGCCCTGGCCGACGATCCCGAGAGTGCGGTCGAATTGATCTACGCCGAATACGTCTGCCGCGAGAGCCTTGGACAGCAACTCGGCAGCGAAGCATTCTGTGCCCGCTACGCGCGCTGGGCGGACGCCTTGCACGAGCAACTGCGCGTCCACGCCCTCATGGCCGATTGCCTGGATGGAGCAGGCAAGCCAGCCGCGGCCCCGCGCGCCGGCGGGCTGACTGCTGGCGCACACTTCGGTCCTTACCTGATCGTGCGCGAGCTGGGCCGCGGCGGGTCCGGCGTTGTCTACCTGGCCCGCGATGAGCGACTCAAGCGGCAGGTGGCCGTCAAGGTCTTGCTGGCCGGGCCGCATTCCTCGGAAGAACAGGTCCAGCGCCTCCATCGCGAAGCCGAGCTTGTCGCCGGTCTGCAGCATCCTCACTTCGTCCAGGTCTACGAGGTGGGCACGCACGAGGGCTGGAAGTACGTGGCCCTCGAGTATGTCACGGGCACCAATCTCGACGAGCGGCTGGCGCAAGGCCCGCTGCCCCCGCGTCAGGCCGCCGAGCTGGTGAAGACGCTGGCCGTGGCGATTCACTTCGCGCACGAGCACGGCATCGTGCATCGCGATCTGAAGCCGGCCAATGTCTTGCTGTCGGCGGATGGTGTGCCGCGCATCACCGATCTCGGGCTGGCCATGCAACTCCTGCCCGAGCAGGCGTCGACGCGCTCGGGAAGCTTGACGGGCACGCCCAGTTACATGGCCCCGGAACAGGCGCAGGGCAGTTCCCTGGTTGGCCCGGCCGCCGATGTTTATTGTCTGGGTGCGGTGCTCTATCACGCCCTGGTGGGCCGCGCTCCTTTCCTGAGCGACAGCACCTTCGAGACGCTCGAGCAGGTCATTCACGAAGAGCCGGTGCCGCCGCGTCGGCTGCGGCCCAGCATGCCGCGCGATCTCGAAACAATTTGCTTGAAGTGTCTGCGCAAGTCGGCAGCCCAGCGTTATGAATCGGCCGCGCTTCTCGCTGACGACCTGCAACGCTTCCTCGAGCAGCGGCCCATCCAGGCCAGGCCGATCAGCGGCCCGGAGCGCTTGCTGCTGTGGGCCCGCCGCAAGCCGCTGGTGGCTGCTCTGTCCGCGGTGCTTTTTCTCTCACTGATCGCTTTGCTGATCGGCTCATTCTGGCATGGCCATTCATTGCAAGTGGCCCTCGACGAAACCGAGAGGCAGCGGCAACGCGCCCAGGACCAGCAAGCCGCCACCGAGAAGCAACTGCGCCGCACCGAGCGGGGCCAGTTCGCCCTGCAGCTTGCGCAGGTGCAACAGCTCTGGCAACAAGACCCAGGCCGCGGCCTCGAGTTGCTCGACGATGAAGAGCGTTGCCCGCCGGGGCTGCGCGACTTCACGTGGCATTACCTGAGGAGACTCTGCGATCGACAGCGTTTTTGCGTGCCGTCGGCGGGCCAGTCCGTCGTGGCCCTCTTGCCGACAGCGGGGGTACTGGTGGTAGGAGACGAGAGCGGCCGCGCTCGCTTGCACGATCTGGAAAGCGGGGAAGAACGCACCACCTTCGCCACCGGGCAGCCCATCCGAGCCCTCGCCGTTTCGAAGCAAGACGGCGTTGCCCTCGGCCGCGGCGATGGCACCGTCGAGGTCTGGAGCCTCGAACCGCCGCGCCTGGAGCATCGGCTTGCCCTGCACACGGGCAGCGTCCTCCAGCTCCTGTTCGCCCACAACGGACGACATCTCTTCAGCAGTGGGGCCGATGGCCTCATCCAGGTCTGGAATCTCGACAAGAACGAGGTCGAGCCACTGCGTGGCCACCAGGGGGCCGTTGTCGCACTCGCGTTGAGCGAAGATGGCCAAACGCTGGCCAGTTGCAACGTAAAGCGCGAACTCTGGCTCTGGGATATCGACAAAGGGACAAAAAAGGAACTGCCCGTTGCCTCCGACGGCACGCGGGCACTCGCCTTCGTGCCCGGCTCCCACTCGCTGGCCGCGGGAGGCGATAGCGAGGAAGTCCATCTGTACGATTCTGCGGCAGGCAAGATGACCGAACGGTTGCAGGCGCATTTCAGCCCGGTGCTGTCCCTCTCGTTCAACGCGAAGGGCAACTTGCTGGCGGCGGGCTGCAAGGACGGCGGCACGCTCCTCTGGAATTTCCCGCGCCGCGAACTGCTCACCACCTTCAAGGGGCACCGGGCCGCCGTGGCCAGCGTCGCCCTAGGGCACGAGCCGCCCGTGCTCGTCAGTGCGGGCAGCGATGGCGCTGTCCGCGCCTGGAACATTGCCGTCTCGGGCACACGCCACTTGCGGGGACACGAAGAGCCGATCATCACTCTGGCCCTGTCGCCCGACGGCACACGGCTGGTTTCGAGCAGCTTCGATCAGACGTTGCGCGTGTGGGACCTGGCCAGCGGCAAGCAACTAGCCTCGCATCGTTACTTTCGCGATGGGAAGACGATGACGTCCATGCATCGCGTGCGCGGCATTGTCTTCGCCAGGGACGGCAAGTCTTTCTATAGCGCCAGTGAACTGGGCACGATCTATCGCTGGGACTCGGCCACTGGGCAGCCCATCGGACAACTCTTCAAACCTAAGTCGCACAAGGAGCCCAGCTTCTTCGCGCTGACGCTTTCGCACGACGGCAAAAACCTCATCTGCGGCACAGCAGACGGGCACGTCGAGCTGCGCTCGGCCGATACGGGGGAGCTGCGACAGCGTTTCGCGGCGCATGGCGAGGCGATTGCCGCGGTGGCCCTGAGCGGCGCTGGCCGGCTGCTGGCGACCGGGAGTCTCGATCGCAGCGCGGCCCTGTGGAAGCTGCCCGAGGGCACGCTGCACGTCCGCCTGACTGGCCACACCAACTGGGTGCAGGGAGTGGCCTTCGCCCCCGACGGCAAGGTCCTTGCCACCGCCAGCGCCGACGAGACGATTCGCTTGTGGGATCCCGCCACAGGCAACTCGAAGCAGGTGCTTAGCGGGCACTCGCAGGCGGTGAACTCGGTCGCGTTCACGCCGGATGGAGCGACGCTCTTCAGCGGCACGGGCGATCGCTGGCGCACGGTGCCCGGCGAGGTCAAGTTCTGGGACGCCGGCACGGGCTACGTGCGGGCGACCTTCGCGGGGGAAGCTGGCCCGGTGGTCGTCGCTCCTGCGGGCAACCTGCTTGCCACCGGCAGTGCTGACGGCTCGATCCGCCTCTGGACCGCCGCCTCGCCGCAACCGCGGTTGAAC
>JBFWSD010000108.1:0-10760 GCA_050248575.1 Gemmataceae bacterium | reverse complement strand
AGCGCGGGACCATCGAGCTGCCCATGGCCACGAGGGCCGGGTAGGCTGCCCCGTAGCCGAAGTGCGTGAGATAGCGGCGTGGGAACGTGATCATCCGTTGCAGCGGCGTGCGCGTGAGGGCACCCACCTGCGTGCCGATCTCGTCGGGGCTGCCTTGCACGCTGAGGACGGGGATGCCGTCGATGATGCGCAGGTTGCCCGCCGCGTGCTGGCCCGGCGCGAAGGGGTCTTGCTCGGGGCGGAAGAGCTCGGCGTCGGCCTGCGCGCCCGCCTGGGCAAGACTGGCCTCGGGAGCCGGAGCGCTGCCGGGCTCGTGCCGGCCGCAGCCCGTGGACAGGAAGAGGGCGCCCAGCAGCATCGACCAGCTTGAACGCATCATCCGCCACCTCACCAGGATGCTTACGGTTGACTCGAGGCCACGGGCTGGCTGGCCAGGCTGGTTGGATTCGAGAAATCGACCACCAGACGATCGCCGGGGTGGAAGTGGATCTTCTGCTCCATGCGAACTTGCTGGCCGTTCTCAATCCATTGCGCGGCCACGGTGTAGTTGAACTTGGTTCCGCCCGCCAGCTCGGGGGTGCGGAAGGTGCGGGTGCTGCCCGTATCGGCCAGCTGCATGCCATCGAAGTAGAGCTGGGCGTACTCGGGCACGCGCACGGTGAACCGGCAGATTCTCGAGCCGCTCACGTTTTGCGTGAGGATGACCGTGGGGACGGGCTGCGGCGGCACGATGCCCGGATAGAAGTTGCCGCCATAGAAGCCGCCCGTGTAGGTGCCGTAGCCGTAGTAGTAGGGAGAAACGTAGAGGAAGTTCGGATAGTAGCCGACGGGGTAGCAGTTCGGCCTGCAGTTGAAGACGGAGTTGTAACACGGAGTGTAGCAGGGGTTGTAGCAGCCCGTGTTGAAACCGCCGACGCCGCAGGGAGCGCAGCCCGCGGCGATGCGCGGGGCAGCGGCACAATGAAACGACTGGGCCCGCGCGGTCAGCGGCGCCGCCACACACACGCCCAGCACCAGGGCACTCAACCACAGCCAGCGCGCTCGTCGCATCGCATCCTCCTCTGTTGCTTCCCCACTTCAACTTTACCTCATGGCGAAAGCGGACGCCACCCGAGATCAACGCAGGCCCATTTTCGCTGGGTCACGGGTAACTCCTCTTCGCACAATCCGGACAGACAAGGCAGACAGCTACTTCTTCTCTTCTTGGCGCAGTATTGAGGAACTACACCACAGCGCGCTCGGCGCATGCGCCCGCGGGCCAGCGATCGCGCCGCGAACCGGCCCCGGGCTACTCACTTCGCTTTGCGGACGAAAGAGCCGAGGTCATCGGTATCGAGGCGGCTGGCCTGCCCGTCTGCGCCGATGGTGAAGGTCACCTCGTCGGCGGCCGAGTTGACCTCGGGCCACTTTAGCCGCCAGGTATTGTTGCTGCGATGGGTCAGGGTGCCGGCATAGCGGGCCGGCCCGGCGTGCAGCACCAGTTGATCCCCTTTCACGCGGATGCTGAGCGTGCCATAGAGCTCGTTCGTGTAGTCGCCGGCGAAGCGGGCCAGCGGCACGAGCGGCGGTTGCGGGTCCTTCAGCGGCGGCTCGGTGCGGAACAGGATCTCGTCGATCTTCTTGCCCTGTTCACGAATGAGTTGCTGCAGGTCGCGCCGCGACTTGCGCACGAAGAGCGTGAGGAACTCGGCGCGGACCGCCTCGGGGGCAAAGGTCAGGTTGCGATTGGCCAGCACCACGATGCCGATGTCGAGCTCGGGGACGAGGGTCACCACGGAGCGCATGCCGGCCAGCCCGCCCCCTTTTTCGATGATCTGGTAGCCTTCGTAGTGATAGTTGTTCCAGCCCATGGCGAAGGCGAGCCCGGAGCCCGCATCGGAAGGGGCCGCTTCCGCAAAGGTCGGCTCGATGGCGGTCACCGGGCGATAGGTGTCCTTGATCGTCGCCGCCTTCAGGAGTTGCTTGCCGTCGTATTTGCCTCTGGCCAGGTGCATGCGCATCCACTGCGCGGTGTCGCTGGCGCTGGCACTGATGGAGCCCGCGGCCCCCAGCACGTCATGATCGTGGAAGGCGACCTTGCGGAGCTTGCCCTCCGGCCCGGCGTAGGGCTGCGCCACGTTGTCCCTCTCTTGTACCCCGTTGTAGAGCGGGTCCGACCGCTTCATGTTCAAGGGGAGCAACAGGCGCGCCGTGACGAAGTCTTCCCACTTCTGCCCGCTCACCCGGGCCACCACCTCGCCGACAATGAAGTAGCCCACGTTGGAGTAGTTGCCCTCCGCGCGGAAGGTGCAGGCCGGCTTGAAGTAGCGCACCCGCTCCAGCACGTGCTTGCGGTTGTAGCCCAGGTCGGGCAGGATGTCCCCGGTGAACGCCGGCAGCCCGGAGCGATGGGCCAGCAAGTCGCGGCAGGTCACGAAGCGCGTCGCATACGGGTCGTGCATCACCAGATCGGGCAGGTAGGTACGCACCGGCTCGTCGAAGTCGACCTTGCCCTCGTCGACCAGCATGCCGATGGCGTCGGCCGTGAACGACTTGGTCACCGAAGCAAGTTGAAAGATGGTGTCGCCGTCGACGTCGCCCTCTTTGCCCAGCTCGCGCACGCCGTAGCCCTTGACGAGCACAAGACGATCGTTGTGTACGACCGCCAGCGCCATGCCGGGCACGCTGTAGTCCTTGAGGGCGCGCGCCGCGAACCCGTCGAGCGCCTTGAGTTTCGCCTCGTCCTGGGCGTGCACGCTGCCTGTCAGGCAACCGATCATGAGCAGCGCGAGCGCGGTGGTCTTGTGCATGATGTGGTCCTGATTCGGGAAGAAGTGATGAAGGCCGGGCCGGCCCGACTCCCGTCACACTACGGCTCGAGTCGAACAAGTCCACCCACGCGTCCAGATCAGGCTTCAACCATGAAAAGGCTCGTGCCACTCGCAGGGCTCGGCCGTGTTGCTGCCGTGGGCCGGATCGGCATTCCAGCACCAGCGAAAATCGGCGAAGCCGCGGGCACTCAGCACGCGATGCACGTCGCGGGCGGCGGCATGCACCTCTTCGTGAGTGGCCGACATCGTGCTGCGCAGAAAGACGCGCTCGAACCAGCCGGGCACGTGCCGCGGGCAGATCTGCACCAGCCATTCCGGCCCGGCCACCATCTGCACGATGATCACGTCGAGCGCACACGGGGGCTGGCAACATTTCAGGCACCAGCCCCGATCGCGCCAGTTGTAGGGAGCCGACACTTCCCAGCCCCGCTTGCTCAGGTCCTCTTTCAGGAACCAGGCCAGGAACTCGCCCGGCGGCGGTTCTTCCGGCGGCGGCTCCGCACTGCTGATGAATCGGACGTTCTGGGAGAGCGTGGGCATGGGCATCAGGAGAAACGATGAAGCAACGGTTCGGCCCCTTCGACCAGTTCGCGGACGATCTCGGCCGCGCTCTGGATGCTGGTGACGGCAGCGACGCCCGCGCCCGCGTAGAGCGCCATCGCCTCGAGCTTGCCGGTGGTGGCCACGGTCGGGCACGGGGTGGCAAAGCGCGCGATGGGCAGCTTGTTGCCCGCCAGCTCGGTCTGGCCCACCGGTCCCGCGGGCAACTTGCCCGCCGCCTCGATGCACGAGCGCAGCACCCGATGCGGCGCGTTCGGCCAGTTGGCGGAATAAGCCTCGGTATAGATCGTGTCCTCGCCGCGGGCCGCAATCAGCGCTTGCTTGTAAAAGGCGTGCGCCTGCGATTCGCGGGCCGCGACGAAACGCGTGCCGACGCGGACCGCATCCGCCCCGGCGGCGAGGGCCGCCGCCACCTGCCGGGCCGTGCCGATGCCCCCCGCGGCGACGACGGGAATCGCCACCGCGTCGAGCACCTGGTCGAGCAAGGGAAACAGACTGAGGGTGCCGCGGACGTGGCCGCCCGCTTCCACGCCCTGGGCGACGATGAAATCGCAACCAGCCCGGGCCGCTTGCTGCGCTTCCTCCACCGAACCAACTTGCCAGCAAGCGAGCGCGCCCGCCACGTGAACCAGCTTGATCAGTTCCGGGTCGGGGTCGGCATAGAAGAACTCGATGACGCGTGCCCGCTTGGCGGCTATCTCGACGGCGGCCCGGTCGAGGAACGGCATCAAGAAGTTGACGCCGATCGCGCCGGGCGTGAGCTCGCCGGCCTCTTCGAGCACATCGGCCAGAAACGGTGCGGGCAAGCGCACGCCGCCAATCATGCCCAGGCCGCCCGCCCGCGCGACGGCCGCGGCCAGTTCCACCTGGGCCACGCCCCCCATGCCCGCCTGTTGCAAGGGGACGCTGCAGCCAACCAGCTTGGTGAATCGTGTGTTCAACATGCGGCGTTACTTCATTTACTTGGCGAGCCGGGAGCGTCAGCTCGAGGAGTGGGTTTTCCTCCGGCGGCTGACACCGCCCCTTCACCAGAACATCATTCGGATTCATTCGGTCCAGGCCAGGGCACGGATCTCGCCGAACTCGACGGGCAGCTTCTCCCAGCTTTCGCCTGCGTCGGTGGAACGATAGAGCTGCCCGGAAACGCTGGCCGCGTAAACGAGCTGGTCATCCGCCGGGCAGACGGCGAACTTCCAGATGGTGCTGTTGGCGCGGCCCGGGAAGCTTGCTTGCTGCCAGGTGCGGCCCGCGTCGGTGGAGCGGGCAATCGTGCCGGTCCAGCCGGGCGGGCGGTCGCCGTTGCCCAGCAGCAGCCAGTCCGGCTTGCCCGGCAAGGCAGTGAGGGCCCGGAAGTAGGGCAGGGGCAGCTTCGCCGGCAGGCCGAGCTTCTCCCACGTGGCGGCCCCGTCGGTGCTGCGATTGACGTCATTGTTGGTGCTGGCAAGCATCTGCCCGGGCTGGATGACCAGGTCGTGGATATCGAGCGAGCTGAGCCCGGTGCCGATCGGTTCCCAGGACAGCCCGGCGTCGCGGCTGCGCAGCAGGCCGCCGATCTCGACGCCGGCGAAGAGCGTGGCCGCTTCGGTAGGGTGCGCGGCCAGCGTGGTGACGCGCGAGTGGATGATGCGCGGACATTCGCGCACCGGGCTGGCCTTCGCTTCGCGCCAGGTGCGGCCCTCGTCGTCGCTGCGAAAGAGCTCGGCCGGGCAGGTGCCCGCCAGCATCAGTTTCGGATCGGGGGCGATCAGCAACGACCAGATCTGCTTGCCGTCGAGGGGCGAACTTACGCGTTGCCAGTTGCCCGCGCCGTCGCGAGAGACGAACAGCCCTTGCTCGGTCCCCATGAAGAGCACGCGCGGATGGCGCGGATGCACCACCAGGGCACGCACGTGGCATTCGACGAACATGCCGTCGCAGCTGCGTTGAAAGGAGGCGCCGTGATCGGTGCTGAGGAAGAGCCCTTCGCCGATCGTGCCGACATAGAGGCGATGCGGTCGGATCATGATGATTCTCCGCGCTGGCAGGGCAGTTGTTCGACGGCGGAGCAGTCCGCGGGCAGCTCGGCCTCCTCCACGACCATGATGGGCAGCCCGTCCTTGATGGGGAAGCGGAGCCGGCAGCGCTCGCACACCAGCCTGTCCCCATCGAGCGTGACCCTGGTGTTGCTCGGGTCCATCGGGCAGCGCAGGATTTCCAGCAGCTCGGGTGCGATCATGTCCGCGTTCCTTGTTGAGTGGTCATTGCTGGGTCTTGGTGGTCGGGATGGGGCGGCCCATCTTTTCCAGCAACATCTTCATGTCTTCCCAGACTTCCTTTTTCTTCTCGGGCGAACGATGCGGCAGCAAGTAGGCCGGGTGATAGGTACAAATCACCGGAATGCCGTGATAATCGTGAAAGCGGCGCCGCATCCTGCCCAGCGCTTCGCCGGTTTGCAGCAAGCTCTGGGCGGCGCTGCCCCCGAGGGCACAGATGAAGCGGGGCTGGACCAGTTCGAGCTGCCTCTTCAAGAATCCCCGGCAGTTGCCCATTTCATCGGGAAGCGGCGTCCGGTTGCCCGGTGGCCGACACTTGAGCGTGTTGCAAATGTAGACCTCGCTCCGCTGGAAACCGCAGGCCCCGATGATGCGATTGAGGAGCTGCCCGGCCGCGCCCACAAAGGGTTCGCCCTGAGCATCTTCGTCGGCCCCGGGCGCCTCGCCGACAAAACAGAGCTCCACGCCGGGCGGCCCGACGCCAAACACGGTCTGCGTGCGCGACTTGACCAGTTCGGGACAGCGCGTGCAGCCCACCACTTCCTCGGCGAGCAGGGCCAGCGCGGTGCGGCGTTGCTCGAGGATGGCAGCCGACTTCGCCGGCGCCGGGCTTGTCGTCGCGGGCTCACTTGCCGCCGCGGGTTGATCTCGGTCGAGGGCGCTGCCTGCGACCGGATTGCCGAGCGGCTCTGCCACGCCGCTGCCGCGCGGCAGCCAGGCCACGCCCGCACCGGCCAGGCTTTCCAGGTGCTGCTTCAACTGTCTTGCCAGCTCGGGCTCGGTCATGGCGGGTACCTCCTGTACCAGGTTGATTTACGGAGTGAACAGGCGGACGCCAGTGGTGGAGTGGCACCGGTCGTGCCAGCTTCGCCAGTTTACCGGGTTGTGCCGACAAGGTGTCGAATGCGGTCTCGCCCCGTTTGCGCCAGTTTCCCGGGCAGACCCTTTCGCTGGTCTCTCGCTTGCAACGAAGATTGTGATTCGCTATGAGCCGATAGATACAGGTGGGGTGGAATCTGCCCGCTTGACCCGCAAGCTAAAATCGAGCGGCGGACCAGTGAAAAGCGACGATCCCCCAGGGGGAAGCGAGCCATGCGCAGAGCCGTGCTGATTGCGATGCTGCTGATGCCGACCCAGGCGCCGGCCCAGAGTCTCGAATGGGCCAACAAGATGTTCCTGCAGAACGGCGGCAAGACCAGCCATGACTTCGGGCAGATCCCGCGCGGAGTTCAGGAACACACCTTCACCATGACCAACATCTGGGCCATCCCGGTCGAGATAATCTCCATCCGCACCTCGTGCGGCTGCGTCGCGGCGACCCCGTCCAAGAAGGTGTTGCAGCCCCGCGAGAGCGCCAAGCTGGTCGTCTCCATGGACGGCACGCGCTTCACCGGCCCCAAGACGGTCAGCGTTTATATCGTGCTTGGCCCGGAATACACGTCGACCGCCACCCTGACGGTGTCGGCCAACGCCCGCTCCGACGTGGTGCTCAATCCCGGGCAGGTCGCCTTCGGCGTGGTCAACGCCGGGCAATCGATGCAGCAAAACATCGACATCGAATACGCCGGCGCCCTCAACTGGATGATCACCGACGTCCTCAAGGGGGAAGCTCCCCTCGAAGTGAAGCTCGAACAGCGGCAGCGCAACTTCGGGCAGTTCGGCGGCGCCAACCAGATCGGCTATCGCCTCATCGTCACCCTCAAGCCCAACGCGCCGGCGGGCAACCACCACTGGGAGATCAATCTCAAGACCAACGATCCGGCCAGCCCGCTGGTGGCCGTGCTCGTGGAAGCCAACATCCGGGCCAGCCTGGACGTGGTGCCCGCGACCGTCTCGCTGGGCAACCCGACCCCGGGCAACCTCATCGAACGCAAGATCGTGGTGCGGGGCAACAAGCCGTTCCGTATCGAATCGGTGGCCGGCGTCAGCGACGAGCTCAAGGTCGATTTCCCGACCGCCGAGGCTCCCGTGCACGTGGTGACCGTGAAGTGCCAGCCCACCACCCTGGGCGAGTTCCGCCGCCAGCTCCAGATCAAGACCAACTACGAAGGCGAGAGCGTGGTCAGCGTGACCATCGTGGGCACCGTGACCCCGTGAGGCAGCGGGCAGGAATCAAGAATCAGGAAGCCGGGCCAGAAGCGGCCCGGCTTCTTGCGTTTCACGGGTGAATCCCGGCGTATCTGAAGCAACATCGCGCGGGCTACCCCATCAGTCCGCGTACCACATCCCCGGTGAACAGGGCATTCGGCATGACTTCGCATTCGGCCCAGCAGCCCACGCAGCCGTCAACCCAGGCGCGCGACTCACGGGCTGCGGCCCCGCGCCACACTTCCTCCAGCGCTTGCGTGACCAGGTTGCCGATCGTCTCGGTGTTGAACTGGCAGACCGGCACACGGCCGTCGGGCAGCAAACGGATATGGCTGCGCAGGGCCACGCACTTCGGGCGGGGCCGCGGATCGGGCCGCTGCGTCAGGCGGGCCAGCAGCCCGCGCAGGTAATAGCGCTTGCCGATCCGCAACAGCGGATCGCGCATGTTCTTGACGTGATCGAGTTGCCGCCGCACGAAGCCGACCACGTCGGCGTCTTGCAACCTGGGATGGAGCGGGTAGCCCCCTTCGATGATGAGGTCGTTGGCCTTGTGGCCCGTGCGCTTGCGGCCGTACATGGCGGAATCTTCGTAGGCCAGCACGGCATGCACGTCGACGTCGCGTTCGCTGAAGCGTCGCCTCAGCTCCTCGTGATCGTCGAGCGAGCGGGCCGAGATCACCGTGTGGTTGATGCTGACCTTCAGACCGTGACGACGGCGGAGCTCGACGAGCCGTCCCACCGTCTCGCAGGCCAGCTCGAAGGTGACGTCCTGCCCGCGGTTGGCGTCGTGCTCCTCGTCGAGCCCGTCGAAGGAGATCATGAACTGGAGCCGGCGCGGCGCCGGAAAGCCGGCTACAAATGCGTCGATCTTCTCCGGGAACGAGCCATTGGACGTGATGTGGAGCACACCCGGGCAGGACGTTTCGTACACGGCGCGGGCCACCTCGGCGAAGTCGTCGCGCAGGAAGGGCTCGCCTCCTGACAGCCGCACGACGTCAAGGCGGCCCAGCTTGCCGAACACGGTCCGCACCTGGTCGGGCGTCAGTTCTTGCCCGGGCCGCAACCGCCACGAATCGCACATCTGGCAGCGGGCATTGCAGCGATAACAAACCAGGTACGTACACCACGAGGGGCGCGGCACGGCCCCCAGGTGGTTCTGGATCATCGACAGAGCAAGTCGCATGGTTCGCACGGCACATCCATTCGCTGAAGATCAGGTGGCGGCGGAGGCGGCCAGCCCGGCGCGGCGGCTGGCGCGGGCGGGCACCAGCTCATGCAAAAAGCCTTCGACGGCGGCGATCGCGTCTTCCAGCCCGTCGCGCACGTGATGCCGCATCCGCTCGCGGTAGAGGTCGATCCGGTCGAGGAAGGTGAACAGCTCGTCGCGGCAGAAGCGCTGGGGCGTGGTGCGTAGCCCGATGCCCAGGCGCTGGACGGCGGCAGCATTCATGCGCTGTTCGACACATTCTTCGGGCATGACCAGCACCGGCTTGCCGAAATAAATGGCTTCGCCCATGAGCTGGTTGCCCGCGGTGCTGATGACGCCCTTGCAGCTGGCCAGGTCTTCGAGGAAGGGCAGATTGCTGGGCGAAACGAACTCGAGGTTGCCGCGGCGGCCCCGCTCGCTGTCGCCGTAGATCCGCACCGGGCACGGAGCCTGCTCGAGCGTTTCCAGAATGCGTTTGCTGAGCTGCCAGCGCGAGCGATTGAAGTAGACGAGGAGATGGCCGCCCTCGACGGGCTGCAAGGAGTGCAGTTCCGGCCTCACCAGCGCGGGCACGACCTTGACGCCGGGCCAGCGCGGCGGCGCGTCGTAGAAGCTCGACACCACGATGCGGTCCGGCCGGCCCATCAGCATGCGATAGACCAGGGCGTCGAGCCCCGCCTCGAAGCGGTCGCCGCGATCCACGGGCGGCTTGCAATAAGCGAGGATGCCGAAATGGTCGACGCTGATGCGCGGGATGCGCAGATACTCGGCGACGCGGTGGGTCCAGACCTCGGCGTCGGAGATGACCACGTCGGGGGCGAACTCGCGCATGATGCTTTCGATCATCTCGAAGGTCGGGCCGCGCAGCCGCGCATCGAGGAGCGCCGCCAGATTGCGGCGGATGGTCCGGAAGGTGCAGCGTTTGCCGCTGCGCTGCCCGTACGAGAAGCCCAGCGTGGGGATCTGCGTGACGGGGAAGTCAGGATAGATGGTGTTGTGGGCATCGCCGCCCGCCAGGATGAGGAAGCGATGCTGCGCGGCGAGGCGGCTGATCAGCGCGAGGGAGCGGGTTGCGTGCCCGCGCCCGTAGCCATGAACGCCATAGACGATTCGCATAGTTTTTCATCCATGAAGGTGCCGTTTAGACCCGGTCCATGAGC
Organism: Gemmataceae bacterium; assembly: GCA_050248575.1. GTDB lineage: Bacteria > Planctomycetota > Planctomycetia > Gemmatales > Gemmataceae > JBFWSD01. Next base: position 682 of record JBFWSD010000108.1, on the reverse strand, counting down.
GCCCTGTTCCTTGGGTTGTTCTTACCACAGGGGTGGAGCGGATTTCAGCATTAAAAAGATATATTCACACTCTTATTGCACGATGCACTTGTCGGTTTCACGCTGCCTTCACCGAGCGCGGCAGCTGCGCGGCAGGCCGCCCGGCATAATTGACGCAACCAATTTGGGCATCGAGAGAAACGTCGAGGCCGGTCAGGCGTGAACGACAAGTGAATTGGCGGTCAGCCCTGGCCGCCAATCTGGTCTGACCAATTTTGCGTGCAGTTTCAGGGCGGGCAGTGTATAGTCCTCATAGCCCGGCCCCGACGACGAGGTCCCTGATGACACCGCCGCGCAGCCATCGTCGCTTTGCCTTCACGCTCATCGAGTTGCTGGTGGTGATTGCCATCATCGGCATCCTGATCGCGCTCTTGCTGCCCGCGGTGCAGAAGGTGCGCGAGGCCGCCAACCGGGCTCGTTGCATCAACAACGTCAAGCAGCTCGCGCTGGCCTGCCATCTCTACAACAGCACGCATGGTTACTACCCGCCGGGCTGCATCCCCTCGCCAGGCAAGGTGAACGCCACCACCTTCAACTACGGCCATAGCTGGCTGGTGCTGACACTGCCTTACATCGAGCAGGGCAACCTCTACAGCAAACTCGACCTGACCGGCAGCAAGTCCCCCGAGACGGCGACCGGACT
>JBFWSD010000107.1:0-10819 GCA_050248575.1 Gemmataceae bacterium | reverse complement strand
CCTATACGCTCACGCTTTCCGATCTCGGGAACCGGAGTGCCGCCAACGTGGTGCTGACCGATGCTGCCCCCGCGGGCACGACCTTCGTGGCCGGTTCCGCTCAGGTCGTCACCAACCTGAGCGGCGGCACGGTGATGAATTTCATCGGCGATGATGCCGGTGAAGACTTCCTGCGGCTCGAACTCGATCATCTCGACGGCTACGACGGTTTGGTCTCCGGCTTCATCGTGGTCAGCTTCCAGGTCACCGTCGATTCCCCCGTGGGCGCTTTCCTGGAAACGATCGCCAACACGGCCCAGGTATCGGCGAGCGGCATTGCCGAGTTCGACAGCAACAACGTGACCATCGACGTCGATGCCGCCCCCAGCCTGACGGCCACCAAGTCGGTGGTCGATACCTCGGGCGACGGTTTCGCCCAGGCCGGCGAAATCCTTACCTACACGATCACGGTCAACAACACGGGGGGCCAGGACGCCGCCTCGGTGTCGATCGTCGACGCGGCCCCCACGGGCACGACTTTCGTCGAAGGTTCAGCGCTGATCACCAGCAATACGACCGGCGGCAACATCACCAGCTTCCTCGGCGACGAGACTGGCGAATCGTCGTTGCAGGTGGACATCGACAACTTCGCCGGCAACGGCGGTTCGATCACCATCACCTTCCAGGTGCAAATGGATTTGCCGCTCCCCCTGGGGCAGGCCACGGTGGACAACACGGCCCAGGTGTCGGCCCTTGGCATTACTGAGTTTGACAGCACCGAGGCGTCGCTCAATGTCGATCAGCGTGCCGACCTTCGCATCACCAAGTCGGTCGTGGATACTTCGGGCGACGGCCTGGCCCAGGCCTCGGAAACGCTGACCTACACGCTCGTGGTCACCAACGTGGGCGGCCTGAGGGCAGACAACGTCATCATCGGTGACATGGCGCCTGCCGGCACGACCTTCCTCGGAGGGTCGGCGCAGATCCTCAACAATTCAACCGGCGGAGGCGTCGTCAACTTCATCGGTGACGGGAGTGGTGAGCCCTTCTTGCAAGTTGTCTTGAGTTCGATCGATGGCAACGGCGGCTCGATCACCATCACCTTCCAGGTGCTCGTCGACGCGCGGCTGTCGGCCACGCAGTTGACCATCGACAACACGGCCCAGGTGTCGGCCGTCGGCATCAGTCAGTTCGATAGCGACGTCTCTTCCATCGACGTCGATGCCACGGCCAGCCTCACGCTCGACAAGAGCGTCGTCGACGCCAGTGGCGACGGGCAAGCACAGCCCGGCGAGTTGCTCACGTACACGCTGCTCGTGACCAACGTCGGCACGCGCGACGCCGTCAGCCTGGTGCTCTCCGACCTGGCCCCGACCGGCACGACCTTCGTGGCCGGTTCGGCCACGCTGGGCAGTTCCTCCGGCGCGGGCAGCGTCACCGGCTTCAGCGGCGATGAGGCGGGTGAGAACTCCCTGCAAGTCGATCTCGACGGGCTCGAGGGCGCCGGCGGCTTCTTCACCGTCAACTTCCAGGTCCAGGTCGACTCGCCCGTCGGCGCCTTCCTGGAGACCATCGCCAACACGGCCCAGGCTTCGGCAAGCGGCATTGCCGAGTTCGACAGCAACAACGTGACCATCGACGTCGATGCGGCCCCGAGCCTTTCGGCCACCAAGTCGGTGGTCGATACCTCGGGCGACGGGTTCGCCCAGGCGGGCGAGGTCCTCACCTACACCGTCACGGTCAGCAACGCGGGGGGCCAGGACGCCGCCTCGGTGTCGATCAGCGATCTGGCCCCTGCCGGCACCAGTTTCGTCGCGGGCTCGGCGCTGATCACCAGCAACACGACCGGCGGCAGCGTCACCAGTTTCGTTGGCGACGAGAGCGGCGAGTCCTCGTTGCAGGTGGACATCGACAACTTCGCTGGCAACGGCGGCTCGATCACCATCACCTTCCAGGTGCTCGTCGACGCGCGGCTGTCGGCCACGCAGTTGACCATCGACAACACGGCCCAGGTGTCGGCCGTCGGCATCAGTCAGTTCGATAGCGACGTCTCTTCCATCGACGTCGATGCCACGGCCAGCCTCACGCTCGACAAGAGCGTCGTCGACGCCAGTGGCGACGGGCAAGCACAGCCCGGCGAGTTGCTCACGTACACGCTGCTCGTGACCAACGTCGGCACGCGCGACGCCGTCAGCCTGGTGCTCTCCGACCTGGCCCCGACCGGCACGACCTTCGTGGCCGGTTCGGCCACGCTGGGCAGTTCCTCCGGCGCGGGCAGCGTCACCGGCTTCAGCGGCGATGAGGCGGGTGAGAACTCCCTGCAAGTCGATCTCGACGGGCTCGAAGGCGCCGGCGGCTTCTTCACCGTCAGCTTCCAGGTCCAGGTCGATGCACTCCACGATGCCGATGTCACATCCATCGACAATCTCGCCCAGGTCTCGGCTACGGGGATTGCCGCGTTCGATAGTTCCTTGGCAACGATCCCCCTGGATGCCGATCCCGACCTGGCGATCATCAAATCGGTCAGCGACGCCAGTGGCGACAATCTGGTGCAGGCGGGCGAGGTCCTCACCTACACCCTCACCGTCACCAACAATGGCAACCAGGGGGCAAGCAGCGTTTCCATCACTGACGCGGCGCCGGCCTACACTGCCTTCATCGCCGGCTCGGCGCAGATCGTCAGCAATAACAGCGGCGGCAGCGTCACCGGCTTTCTGGGAGACGAGGCGGGCGAGACCACCTTGCAAGTCGATCTCGATCAGTTCGTCGGTGGCGGCGGCTCCATCGTCATCACCTTCCAGGTGCTGATGGACACCCCGCTGCCCGTGGACGTGCTCAGCATCGACAATACCGCCCAGGTGTCTGGCAACGGTGTGACGCCGGTAACCAGCCTTGCGGCGTCCATCGATATCGAGCAGGCGCCTGTGCTGCGCATCACCAAGTCGGTCAGCGATGCGGCCAGCGGCAACAACGACGGCCTGGCCCAGGCGGGCGAGACCCTCGAATACACCATCGTTGTCAGCAACGTTGGCAACATCGACGACACCAACGTCGTGCTCAGCGACCTGGCCCCGACCGGTACGACCTTCGTTGACGGCTCGGCGCTGATCGTGTCGGATGCCAGCGGCGCCGGCGCCAGCACCATCATTGGCGACGATGCTGGTGAGGCCTTCTTGCAAATCGATCTCGACAAGCTGGTCGCGGGCGGGCAGCTCACCGTTTCTTTCCTGGCGGTGGTCAACAATCCCGTTGCTGCTACCTTGACCTCCATCGACAACACGGCCCAGCTGTCTTCGGACTCGTTCGGCCAGTTCAATAGCCAGGTGGCGTCCATCGACGTGGACGCGGCCGCCGCTCTCGTCCTGGACAAGTCGGTCGTCGATGCCAGCGGCGACAATCTGGCCCAGACCGGCGAGATCCTCACCTACACGCTCACACTGGAGAATCAAGGCACGCGCAATGCCTCCAGCGTCTCGCTCAGCGACCTGGCGCCAACGGGCACAACCTTCGTGGCCGGCTCGGCGTTCATCGTCAGCAACACCAGTGGCGGCACGGTTACCAGTTTCATCGGCGACGAGGCCGGCGAGACTGCGCTGCAGCTCGACCTCGATCAACTGAACGGCTCCGGGAGCATTGTGGTCAGCTTCCAGGTCGTCGTCGATGCCGTGTTCGGCCCGGGCAGCATTTCCATCGACAATACGGCCCAGGCTCAGGCCAGCGGCATTGCAGCATTCGCTAGCCCGGTCAATTCGATCGACATCGACGCCAGCGCCGACCTGTCCACGAGTACCAAGTCGGTAGTCGATACCTCGGGCGACGGCTTCGCCCAGGCCGACGAGATCCTGACCTACACGATCACCGTGACCAATACGGGCGATCGGGATGCGGCCAATGTGCGGACTGACGATCTGGCCCCGGCCAGCACCAGCTACGTCGACGGCAGCGCGGCCATCGTCAACAGTTCCGGCGCCACCAATGCACAGATCATCGACGATATCGGTAACTTGACGGTCACCGTCGACGAACTGGCCGGTCTGGGCGGTTTCGTGACGGTGCAATTCTCGGTACGTGTCGCCTCGAGTGTGGGCTTTGACATCGTCCTCAGCAACACTGCCCAGGTGCAGGCGGACGGCATCTCGACGTTTGATACGCCGAGCGCGGACATCACCGCGCGGCCGACCGCCGCCGATCACTTCGACTCCACCCTGTGGGCCGACTACTTCACGAATACCGGCTGGAGTTCCCAGCTGGTCGGCGACTTCAATGGCGATGGCCGCGACGATATCGCCAACTTCCATCCCAGCACGGGCAACTGGTGGGTCAGCCTCGCCAACAGCACGGGCACCGGCTTCGTCACCTCCCTGTGGGCCGACTTCTACACCAACACGGGCTGGACCTCTCAGGTCGTCGGCGACTTCAACGGCGATGGCTACGACGACATCGCCAACTTCCATCCCAGCACGGGCAACTGGTGGGTCAGCATCACCAACGAAGCCCGCGACGGCTTCACCACCACTCTGTGGGCCGATTTCGCCACCAACTCCGGCTGGACCGCGCAACTCGTTGGCGATTTCTCGGGTGACGGCAAGGACGACATCGCCAACTTCCATCCCAGCACGGGCAACTGGTGGGTCAGTGTGGCCAACGAAACCGGCACCGGTTTCACCACCACTCTGTGGGCCGACTACTACACCAACTCCGGCTGGACCAACTACCTCGCCGGCAACTTCAATGGCGATCCCTACGACGATGTTGCCAGCTTCCATCCGTCGAATGGAAACTGGTGGGTAGGTCTGGCGCAGCCAGGTGCAGCAACGCTTACACTGGATTCGGCCGCTGTCATGCCCGCTGCCGATGTCTTCGCTCTCACGCAAGCACAGCTCGACAGCGTCGTGGTGCAGGCCCTGCAGATCTTTGCCGACCTGGGCGTAGGCCCGGCGCGTTTCGGAGGTGCTTCCTTCTCGATCGCCGATCTTTCCGGCCGCACCCTCGGGCGGGCGGGCTCGAGTGCCATTGTCATTGACCTCGATGGGGCCGGCCATGGCTGGTCGCTCGACGACGAAGTCAACGAAGACGAGGTCGATCTGCTATCCGTGGTCCTTCACGAACTGGGCCACGAGCTGGGCCTCGAACACGCCGATGCCGGCTTCATGGCCGAACTCATCGGTCTGGGCGAACGCCGACTGCCCACGGCCGAAGAACTCGACGAGCACTTTGCGGGCGATTAGCTAGCTCATCGAGTTAGGATTCCGCCGCCTGCCGGCGCCATTCGAGCGAGATTCCCGGCGCTGTTTGTCCCTTTGCTCTTCGTGAGACAAACCACTCATCGAAAGCGAGGTGCGCTCGTGGGCAAGGCTCTCGTCTGGTCGGCAGCACTCTGCACTTTGGGGTCGCCACACAGCGCCCCCGGGGCCAGTGAATGGGCCACCGATCCGGCAACCCGCATCGAATTCCGACTGGCCGAAGCGGACAAGGCCGAAGGGCTAGTCGAGGCCAAGGTCGCCGCCACTGACAAGAAGGTTTACCTGCACAAGAAGGCGGTTCTGAGCGATGCCGACGTGGCCGCGGCCCGCGTGGTCAAGAGCGGCGACCGGTATGAACTGGAGCTCACCTTCACTCCCGCCGGCGCGAAGAAGCTGGAAAAAGCCACGGGCAACCACATCGGCAAGCCTCTGGCGATCCTGGTCGATGGCAAGGTCGTGAGCGCACCGTTATTGATGGCCGCCGTCGCCGAGCGGGCCGTCATCAGCGGCGATTTCTCGAAGCAAGAACTGCAGGAGCTCGCGCAAGACCTCGAGCCCCGCTGACGCAGTTCACGGCGTGGTGGACTGGCCGCGATCGCCTACCCGGACGACACGGATGGTAGGCACACGAGTGCCCCCTTCCACTGGATGGCCGGCCAGCAGGATGGCGCGGTCGCCCGGCTTGATCAACCCTTGCGCGAAGGCGGCCCGCACGGAAGCGTCGAGACGGTCGCCGCCTTCTTCCAGGTGTTCGCCGAGCAAGATGGGAGTGAGCCCCCAGACGAGACAGAGCCGCCGCATCATGGCTTCGGTCGAGGGGGCAATGATCGCGGCTTGCGGGCGATGCCGGGCCACCAGCCTGACGGTGCGGCCCGTCAAGGTGGGTGACACGATGGCCCGTGCGCCCAGCTCGCGGGCCAAGGCGCACGTCGTGCTCGTCACATGATCTTCCACCTTGGCCTGCGGCACCGAAAGCTCCTTGTGCTTCCAGTGCGCCTCGGCGGTCCGGGCAATGCGATCCATGCAGCTCAGGGCCTCGACCGGGTATTGCCCCACGGCCGTCTCCCCGGAGAGCATGACCGCATCGGTGCCGTCGAAGATGGCATTGGCCACGTCGCTCGCCTCCGCGCGCGTGGGGCGCGGCTGCTTGCGCATCGAATCGAGCATGTCCGTGGCCGTGATGACCGGCCGGCCCGCGGCACGGGCCGACTCGATCAATTCCTTCTGCAACGGCGGCACCTGCGCCAGGTCCATCTCCACGCCAAGATCGCCACGGGCCACCATGATGCCGTCGAAGGCCTGGATGATCTCGGCAGCACGGCGAATGGCTTCGGGGCGTTCGATCTTGGCCATGATGGGCACGTCGATGCCGTGGCGGCGACACGCAGCGCGGAGTTGCCCGGCCGCATCCGCACTGCGCACGAAGGAAAGCGCGATCCAGTCGACGTCGGCCCGGGCCACGATGGCCAGCGCCTCCTCATCGCGCGCTGTCAGGGCAGGAATGTCGAACTCCGTATCGGGAAGGTTGACGCCCTTGTTGGGCAAAAGAGTGCCAGGCGTCATGACGCGCGCCCGCAGCCGGGCGCCATCGAGGGCCACGGCTTCGAGCTGAAGGCGGCCGTCGTCGAGCAAGATCCGCTGCCCGGGCTGCACCATGCGGATCAGCTCCGGTTCGGTGATGCCGATCTCGGCGTTGCCCGTTTCGTCGGCGGCCAGCCCGATTTCCTGCCCCGCCGTGAGCGTGATGGGCTGCCCGAGCAAGGCGCGCAACTTGGGCCCGGGCAGATCAGCGAGAATGGCGACCGGCCGGTTCGCCAGCCGGGCCGCTTCGCGCAGCCGGGCCACTCGACCCAGGTGCTCGTCGGCATCGCCGTGCGAGAAATTGATGCGCGCCACATCCAGCCCCGCCGCCAGCAATCCTTCCAAGACGCCCGGCCTGTCGGTGGCCGGGCCAAGCGTGGCCACGATCCGCGTACGTCTCGACATGTCTTTCCTCGTACTGGACTGCCGGATCTTCCGAGCCGAATGCGCACGCGTCCGGAGCAGGGCATCGGCTCACCAGAGGTTGATTGCGTATCAAACCGTATTTAAGGCAAGGGGAGATCGCGGAACTGGAACGACACCTCGTGTTGCATGGTGGTCCAGTCGTGATAGATGAGTCGGGCCGGTTTGCCCGCGCCGCCGCGATTGCCATAGGTGAAGGCAATCTGGGCCAGATTGCCATTCCGCGACATGCTCGAACCGTACAGGGGCAGCTTGTTCCCCTTCTCGTCGGCCAGCTCGATGCGGCTGTATAGAGTGTTCATCCAGGCATTGTCGCCGGCGTCCTTGTTGTCGACCGGCGTCACTTCGAGCTTCAGCTCGTGCTGGTTGTTCCCCTTGTCGGTGAGTTCGACGACGTGGACCTGGACGCTGCCGCCCGTGAACTTCTTGCCCTTCGCTCCTTGCAGGTCCTTGGTCAGCTCGATCGTTTCCTCGCGGATCAGCAAGGTAAGCGGCACACTTCCTTCGAGGAGCTTCACGCTGCGCGCATGCCGCGCCGGGCCGGCAAGCGCGGCGTTGAGCGACATCGTATTCATGCGATGACCGCCCCAGTAGTGCGAAAAACGCGATCCATGCAAGCCTTGCTGGTCGTTTGGACGCAAGTCGTTGCCCAGGTTGTCAATCGCCTTGGTGACCTTCACGCTGCCCGCCCCCAGCAAGGGCAGCCTCGGCTCCGATGTCAGTGAGAAACTGAACGACAACGATTCCGAACTCTGCTGGTCCGACGCGTCCGGCTGGTTCGGAATCGAACTGAAGTTGACGCTCCGGCCCAGGTGAAAGCCGGTGCCGACCAGGCGAAACGCCCCGTCGCGATGGACGAACGGCACATGATGATCGAGAAACTGCAGACGTACCGTCTGATCGCCATAGCCGTGCTGGATGACGGTGCCGCCGGCAACGCACACGCGGTCAAGGGCTTCCCACAAGGTGGCCTTGTCGAGGTCGAGGGTAATCGCCGTCTTGTTGGTGTCGTCTTGATTGAGCTCGATCTTGTAGCCCGTCTGCTTGGCGATGAGCTCCACGACTTCCTTGACGGGGCGGTTGGTCACGTGCAGGGTGACCCGGCGCGGGGCCAGGATCTCGGCCCGTTCGAGCTGCGGGATCCACTCGCTGATGCGCCGGCGCACCTCGGGATCGGGATGATTGCGGGCCGCGCGCAAGGCGGGCAACGCCTCGTGGCCGCGCGCCGCGATGGCCCGCGCCGCCTGGGTGCGCACTTCGAAGTCTTCGTCGCTGAGTTTCTCGATCAACTTCTCGATGGGTTCCGCGGGTTGCCCCGGGGAGGCAGCCGACACGACGAGCAGGGCCACCAGCAGCCAGCACGCGCGAATCATGGTCTTTCCCTTCCAGTCCGAGGGAGAATCGAACACGCGAGTCCTCGATGCGGTTCCCCACCCCATTGGACCAGATGAGCCTCGAAACGCAATCCGAATTTCGAGGTAGGGCCAAAGTGCAGACTGGTCAGCTGTCCGCGTGCTCGGACCTGGCAACGTGCTCTTGACCTAGCTGAAAGCGCCCGAAACCGCTAGAGTCCCAGCAAGCACTTCGAGGAGGATCGCATCATGGCAACCGTGACCGAACAGCTCAGGCAGCAACGTTGCGTTCCCTGCGAAGGGGGTGTGCCCGCGCTCAAGCCGGATGAAGTTGAGCGCCTGTTGACCGGGCTGCCCGACTGGCAGCTGGGCGAGCGGGGCAAGAGCATCCGGCGCAGCTGGCGCGTCCGCGATTTCGACGCAGCGCTTGATTTCTTCAACCGCGTGGCCCGTGTCGCCAACGCGGAGAATCATCATCCCGATCTGCACCTGACCGGCTACCGCAACGTGGTCATCGAGATCTGGACCCATGCCATCGACGGGCTATCCAGCAACGATTTCATCCTGGCCGCCAAGATCGACGATCTGCCCGTCGAGTTGAAGAAATGAACGCCCAGGAAGCCCGGCTTCCCTTGCGCAGCCGCAGTCTGGCAAGCGATTGGTGAGCAGCCGGGCGTCGCGCAATTTTTCCAGGGAGGGTGGAAATGAACACTGTCAACGTGAGCAACTGGCGTTGTGGCCCCGGGCAGCCCTTGCTGTGGATCCTGGGGCCGTGCGTCATCGAATCGCACGACCTGACGCTGTCGATCGCCGACCGGCTTCGCCAGTTGTGCGATCAGTTGAAGCTTCAGGTGGTCTTCAAGGCGTCGTTCGACAAGGCGAATCGCTCGTCGGGCAAGTCGTTTCGCGGCCCCGGGCTGCACGAAGGGTTGAAGACGCTCGACGCGGTCAAACAGAAGACCGGCTTGCCCGTGACCACGGACATTCACGAAACCGGCCAGGTAGAAGCGGCCGCCCAGGTTTGCGATCTCTTGCAGATCCCGGCGTTTCTGGCCCGGCAAACCGATCTGGTACAGGCAGCGGGGCGGACGGCCCGGGTGGTCAACGTCAAGAAAGGGCAGTTCATGGCCCCGTGGGACATGAAGAATGTGGTGAACAAGCTCGCAGAAGTGGGCACCGACCGCGTCTTGCTGACCGAGCGGGGCTCGACCTTCGGCTACGGCAACCTGGTGGTGGACATGCGTTCCATTCCCTGGATGCAAGAAATTGGCTGCCCGGTGATCTTTGACGCCACTCACAGCGTACAGAAACCCGGCGGGCTCGGGGACCGTACCGGGGGGGATCGCCAGATGGTTCCCCATCTCGCTCGGTCGGCCGTGGCGGCGGGCTGCAATGGACTGTTCATGGAAACACATCCCGATCCCGACCGCGCGCTCAGCGATGGCCCGAACATGGTTCCGCTCGACCAGCTGCCCGAGCTGATCTCGTGCTGCTTGAGATTGCGACAGGCTCTTACAGGCTGACTCTCTCCCATGAATCAGACACGCTTCTGCGCCGATTCGCTTCCCGAGACCAAGGACATCATGGGCACCGCGCTGGCGGCGGCGGCAGCCCTGTTCTTCCTCGTTCATGCGGGCTGTAAGCCGCGCACGCTCGACACCAAGACGAACGGTTCCGATGACCGGCCCACCGCCGAATCGCTCGATGCCGCTCGTGAATCGCTCATGCAGCAACCCGATGCGCATGCGTGCCGGGCTGCCGTCCAGCAGCTCAACACCCATCTCGACCGCTTTCCCGAGGAGAAAGCCGAAGCGCTGCCCGCGAAGGTCGATGAATTGCTGACTCAGCGGCTCGGTCTCGATGCCGATGAGCTGGCCGAGCTGCACAGCTCTACGTTCACCTTGCTGGACGGCCACTATCTCGAGCAATGCTTTTTGTTGCGTGATGCGGCCCGCGGGCTACATGTCACCGGCCCGGCTTCGGAACAGGCAGCGTTTGCCTTCGGCTGGGTGATGCGCCAGGTTCGCTTGCGCGAACACAACGACCTGCCCGCACCGCCGCAGTTCGTGTTGCGGCGTGGCTGGGGCTCCGCCTTCGAACGCGACCTCGACTTCCTGCGGCTCTTGCAACAGCTCGATCTCCAGGGAGGCCTGCTTGCCTGCGACCAGGGCCGTTTCCTTTCCGTCCTTGTCGAAGGCGACAACCTCTATCTTTTCGACAGCAAGCTGGGTCTGCCCATCC